>JAZSPM010000227.1:0-20887 GCA_045537455.1 Candidatus Ornithomonoglobus sp.
TCTTGCACCGTCAGGCTACACCGAGGGCAAAAACCCTGAACCGCCTACTCCGACCGTTTATGAACAGCTCCTTGAAAAGCTTGCAAATATTGACGAGGGAGGTAATGTCGATTTAACCGACTATTACAACAAAACAGAAACGGATGCATTGATATCCCATGAAGTAGGACTGAGGGAAGAAGCAGACACAGCCCTTGCATCATCCCTTAAATGGAAGCTGATAGGAGAAGCTCGAATAACGCAAGTGGCGATAGATAAAGCAGGAGAAGATGGTATCACAGCTATTACGCTTGATTTAGGTGCACCCATTAAAGAATGGTACAGTGAAACAATGATAGAGATTTATATTCCTAAATCTGACGATATTAATACTAATACTGCACCTATATCTGTTGCTTTTGGCGTAAATAAATCTGCATCATTAGCCATATCTGGTACGAATGATAATACTTGCAGAGTATTTGCATCGCAGGGAAGCCCGAGTTTTACGCCAGGTCGCATTGAAAATATTGTGATGTTTTCTCAGTGGAAAAATAAAAAATATTGTATATCCACGAAAGCGAATATTATGTTTTCATCTGTATCAGGACTTCCAACAACAGCCTATGCAACAACGCTTATTAACTATAATAAAATTACAGAAAAAAGATATTTTAGTGTATATGGTAGAGGTAAAAATTTTAAATTTCCGGCAGGTACTAAAATAGCTTTATACGGGAGGTTTTAATGATGAGAAAAATAAAAATATTTTTAAATGGTAAAATACAGGAAATTGAGATACCGGAAGAAGAATACACAATTCCTGTAGAATTACAGATAGCGGAATTAAAGCAAAAGCTGTCCGATACAGACTACATCGCTTGTAAAATAGCAGAGGGTGTAGCAACAACAGAGGAATATGCTGATATGATACAACAGCGTCAGATATGGAGAAATGAAATAAACAAGCTGGAGGGTAAAACATGATAACCAACCATACGGATTATAATAATAACAAGGAAAATACTGAGTATATTATAAACCCTTCTACCGAACATTATATCTATATAGATAGTAATAGAAGAATTATAGATATAAATAATCAGTTGGAGCAGTTTGTGACCGTTGCTGGAGACAATAATGCCGAGACAATATATTTTGCAATAGATAGATATTTTGACAATGTTGATTTATTTGAAAAACAATGCATGATAAAATATAAGAATAAATATGGTGAAATTTCATATATTGAACCATCTGATTATTATGTTGAAGAAGTTGACGGTGTTGAAAAGGTTGTGCTTGGCTGGACTCTGACATATGAAATTACGGCTACTCCAAGAGCTGTTGATTTTCAGATAGCGTTTTTTAGTTATAAGGAAGACGGATGGACTTTTGATTATATGTTAAATACAATACCTAACGTTCTTACAGTACAAACTGGTTTGGTATAAATTTTTTAGGGAAGACATAAGTCTTCCCTATTTTTTTACTTCATTCCGTCATTGTTATCATGTATATTACAAGAGATTCAGAAAAAGCAAAACAGAGAATGTCTCTCTTTTTTCATAATTTTTTAAATATCATATAAAAAATGATATGCAAAATTTCTTGTATCATATTTAAAATTTATAAGGATAATTTCTGGTTTTGATTTTTGTTTAATTTTCACAAAGCTTAATTTTGACCACTTATTGACCACTTATTTTTTACTACTGCTTACTTTTTAATACTTTTCTTTACCATTTTTCAAAAAAATCAACTCTCTAAAGGAATAAATAACCATATAGATAAATCTTAAAAAACCGCCTTTTCAAGCCATTTTCCAAGCATTTATTTCTTAGATATGGAAAATAGTTATTTTATACAAAGGGCATTCTTTATATCTTACTCTTTATCTGAATTAGATTGAATGAATCGGCAATATTGAGCCTACATCTGTAATTACCCCTTTTTTTAGCTCTAATACATTCATTCCATAATTTTTGCAAAAAGCTTTTATATTTTCACCGTCAATGTGAGTTTTTAATTCTCCGTTAACTGCAAGGATGTTTTCATCAATCAATCCCGTCGAACCTCCTATAAATCCATAATTCATTCCTTTTAATTCTATATATCCCGGATTTATTTTTAACACATCAATTTTATTTTCTTTGCATATTTTTTCGATATTTGAATCTGCCGTTATTATTGCATTATCATTTATGATACAAACACTGCATTTACTATACCCCTGCTTTGTGTTCAGAATCTCTCGATTAAGGCTACGGTATTCTGAGAGAATTTCTATCGCCGTATAAGCAGCGTTACAAACTACAAAATTTCCAAACGATGCACAGTTATACAATATATCATCCGGATAATTATAATTTAACTTTTTAGAGCCTTTGATTAAATGTGCATCTGGAAGTTTTTTTGAAAAGTGTTCATAAGCTTCAGCAGCTACTACAAACCTATTAGAATCAATATGATGAATCATCATATCCGGATGACCACATACAGCATCTTGCAGATTTGACACTTTGAACGTTGGTATTATATTAATTCCCACTTCATGTAAAGTTATTTTTGACTCTTCATCTAATCTGAAATCAGCTATAACCCCTATCACACGTTTGTTCGGCAGAATCGAACAGTATTCCATAATTTGTAAATCCCTTTCTGAAAAAAATAATTAGGTTTACATAAAATAATTATGTAAACCTATAGACTATTCTCACTTTACCAGTTCCTCAAATTCAGTTTCTGAAATAACAGTAACACCAAGTGAGCGTGCTTTTTCAAGTTTACTTCCTGCTTCAGCACCTGCAAGAACATAATCTGTCTTTTTAGATACCGACGAAGACGTTTTTCCGCCATAATTTTCAATTATTGCAGAAGCCTCACTTCTTTTATACTTTTCCAAAGTGCCGGTTAATACAAATATTTTACCTTCAAAGCGATTATCTATAATAGAGTTTTCACTCTCGTCAACACAGCTAACCCCGGTATTAGTTAATTGATTTAAAAATTCTATATTTTGTGTTTCAGAGAAATAATCTATTATAGAAATAGCCATAATTTCTCCAATATCATCAAGTTGTGTTAGCTCTTCTATAGTTGCTTTTTTCAGATTTTCAATATTCTTATATTTTTTTGCTATAATTTTGGCAGCTTTTTTGCCAATATGACGTATGCCTAATCCAAATATTAATCTATAAAGCGGATTTGTTTTTGATTTTTCAAGAGAGCTAATAAGATTTTGAGCAGATTTTTCTCCCATTTTTTCCATATCAGCTATATCTTCAGCTTTAAGATAGTACAAATCTGCGGCGTTTTCAATAAGATTTCGGTCAAGCATTTGCTCTAATATAGAAGGACCTAAACCATCAATATTCATAGCGTCTCTTGAAACAAAATGAACTATATTTCTGAATCGCTGAGCAGGACAATTTACACCTGTGCATCTATATGCGGCTTCGCCTTCTTCGCGTACAACAACAGCACCACATTCAAGGCATCGTTCCGGCATAACAAATTTTTGTTCTTCACCGGTTCGCATATCTGTTATTACTTCCACTACAGCAGGAATTATATCTCCTGCTTTTTGAACTACCACAGTATCACCTATACGTATATCTTTTTCTGTAATATAATCCATATTATGAAGCGTTGCTTTTGAAACATTTGAACCCGCAATATGAACAGTATCAAGGATAGCAAGCGGTGTAAGGACACCTGTTCGTCCTACCTGTATTTTTATATCCCGAATAATAGTTGTTTGTTTTTCGGCAGGGTATTTATAAGCTATTGCCCATCTCGGGAATTTTGCTGTGGTTCCCATTTGTAACCGCATATCAAAATTATTGACTTTTACGACCGCGCCATCTATATCGAAATATAATTCTCCCCTATCTTCTCCTATTTTTTGAATTTCCGTAAAAGCTTCATCTATAGTCTTAAATATTTTATCATTTAATATAGTTTTAAAACCCTGTTCTTTCAAAAAATTCAAACCTTCTATATGATTTCGTATTTCAATGCCTTCCACTCGTTGAATATTAAATACAAATATATCTAAACCTCTTTTTGCAGCTATTTTAGGATCTAACTGACGAAGCGATCCTGCGGCTGCATTACGAGGATTAGCAAAAAGCGGTTGTTCCGAGGCTTCCAGAAAATCATTAACCTTATTAAAATTTTCGTGTGATAAAAACACTTCTCCTCTGACCTCAAGATAAGATATTTTATCTTTTAATTGCAAAGGAATCGAACGTATAGTTTTTAGATTTTCCGAAACATCTTCGCCTGTAATACCATCACCTCTTGTTGAACCACGAACAAACTCTCCGTTTATATATTCAAGAGATACAGACAATCCATCTATTTTATGTTCTACAACATATTCTGCATTTGGAAATATTTCTTTTACACGTCTATCAAAATCCACAAGCTCATCTTTTGAAAAAGCCTTCTGTAAGCTCTGCATTTCGACATCATGATGTACTTTTTCAAATGAAGATACCGCTTCGCCACCTACTCGCATTGTTGGTGAATTAGATTTTTTGAATTGAGGATATTTATTTTCAAGTTCTTCCAGTTCAACAAGAAGAGCATCAAACTCAAAATCTGATATTTCCGGAGCATCTTCAACATAGTACTTGTAATTATGGTAATTTAGCTCATCTGTAAGCTCTTGTATTCGTTTTTGTGGCTCAACCATGCAGTTTTACCTGCCTTTCTGATTTTATTTAGTAATATTATATCATTTTGTTTCATCTTTGTCAAATAAATATTTGCTATATTTCATACAACATTCTCCTTGACATTCCATTTTTTTAATAGTATAATAAAAAAAGCAATACATAGGAGGATAGAAAATGAACATATGTGAATATTCAGCAACATATATACACTGTCACAAAATTACTGTTCCGGGGTTTTGGGAAGATGATTTTCTGAATATGCCAAGACCTTATCACAGCTTTGCGTATCTTGTTGAAGGCACACTTGAGGGTGAAACCGAAAATGGAGTTATTTCTCTCAAGCCCGGCGATATATTGTTTGTACCGTATCAAATTAAATATAAACTACGATGGCATGATGCTGTGACATATTCATGTCATTTTAACTTTCCTTCTTTTTCTACGGCATTTGGGAACAAAGATTTTCCATTACAAAAAATAACGGGTTTTGAACATACAAAATCCGAATTTGAATATATTTGCGAAAATTTCAATAACGTAGAAAACTGTATTGAAATTCTTTCTAATTTTTATGGCTTATGCAGCTTGCTTTATCCTCATTTGAGCTTTAATGAAAAAAAAGATATAGATGAACGAATCAAAACAGTTATTGAATATATCAACAAGAATTATTATAAAAATATATCTGTTCATGAGCTTGCACAAATAGGCAATATGAGTTCTTCACGTTTATTTTACTGTTTTAAAAAAGAAACAGGTATGACACCTATAGAATATAAAAACAGTATATGCATAAGGCAGGCATCTCTGTTGCTGTTATGCAATAATAAAAAGAGTATTGAAGAAATAAGTGCCGCATCAGGCTTTGAATCTTCCGCATATTTCAGACGTGTATTTAAGTCATTTACAGGACTGTCACCACGTGAATACAGAAAAACCATGAGTACGGCACTATAAAGTTTTATTTATTTAACACTTCTATTGCTTTTTGGAGCTGAGCATCTTTGCTGTGTTCTATATTTGATGCATATTCATTTTTGTATTCCTCCGGCATATCAATCTCGATATCAGGCGCTATACCTGTTCCATGAATACATATGCCGTTAGGAGAATAATATCTTGCTATTGTAAGCGACATACCCGAACCGTCTCTGAACGGAATTACACTTTGAACTACACCCTTACCATAGCTTGTTTTTCCGATTACGGTTGCTTTTTTATAATCCTTTAACGCTCCCGTAAGAACCTCAGAAGCACTTGCGCTGTTTTCGTTTATAAGTATAGCTATCGGAATGTCTAACGATTCTGCATCTGATGTAAGATTTTCTCTTGAACCGTCTTTATACTCTATATACGTTATTAATCCTTCAGGAAGAATTGCATCAGCTATATTACATACTACATCAAGCGCACCACCGGGATTGTCACGTAAATCAATAACCATTTTTTTCATTCCAAGAGATTTTAAGCTTTCATAATGCTCTAAAAATGAAGTATACGTATCTTCATCTGTTCCCTCGTCAGCAGTATTAAATGCTGAAATTCTCATATATCCGATATCTTTTGAGAGCATTTCTGATTTTACAGATTCTGATGATACTCTGCGTCTTTCGATTGTCATATCAAGAATCTCGCCGTCACGAACAAATGTAACATTAACAGTAGTACCTTCTTCTCCACTCTTTATTTTGGCTACTGCTTCTTCCATGCGGTCTCCTGAAAACTCTTCACCTTCAACCTTTATAAGAATGTCTCCCGGTCTTACCCCTGCTTCGTAAGCACTACTACCCTCAAATGGAGATACAACCTCTATCTGATCATATTCATTAAGCGATATAACAATACCTATACCAACATAACTTTCCTGCAAGCTCTCATTATAGCTTTTAAACTGCTCAGGAGTATAATATGCTGTATATTTTTCATCAAGACCGTCAACATATCCACTTACAGCAGACTCCAACATCTTATTTTCATCATATTCATATATATATGCTTTTTCAAGATAACTGTTTATCATTGATATTTTCTTTTCGAATTTATCAAGAGCTGTTGTTTTATATATTACCGCTGATCCCACTGCACCCAAAACAGCAGTTGTTGCCACTATGCTTATTGCCGCTGTAAGAATTATTTTCTTCTTTACTGTCATATAATACATCTCCTTAACGCACAACAGGAGCGAAAAACGCCCCTGTTATTAAATCATATTTTCATAGGGTTTGACATTAAATATTTGTGAACCATCATAGCAACCTTAAATACAATCGCCTGATCGAACTTTCTCAAATCCAAACCTGTAAGCTTATATATCTTCTCAAGTCTATATACCAATGTGTTTCTGTGTACAAATAACTGTCTTGAAGTTTCTGATACATTCAAATCATTTTCAAAGAATTTGTTTATTGTAAGTATTGTTTCGTCATCAAGAGTTGATATGTCGCCCTTCTTAAATACTTCCTTAAGGAATAATTCACATAGCTTAATCGGTAACTGATATATAAGTCTACCAATACCAAGATTATCATAATTCAGAATATATTTTTCTTCATCAAATACCTTGCCGACCTCTAAAGCTATCTGCGCTTCTTTATAAGAATTGTTAAGCTCATCTATATTATTTGCTACAGTGCTAAGACCTACAAGAATTGTAATCATGGTTTCTGAGCTTACTGTATCAACCATGGACTGTGCCATCTGTTCAAGCTCCTTTGATGTAGCAGGCTCTTTTAATTCTTTGATAAGAACTATATTGTTTGCATCTACATTGATAACAAAATCCTTTTCCTTATCAGGGAACATATTTCTGATAACCTCATATATACCCTGCTCACCGTTTTCCTGAACCTTTATATAGAATACAGCTCTTGGAGTTTCTATATCCACATGAAGCTCTCTTGCCTTTTGATGAAGGTCAAACGCAAGAAGATTATCAAATATAATATTCTGCATAAAGTTAGTTTTATCGTATTTTTCGTCATAATAGTGACGAACATTATTTGCAGCTACAACAACTGAATTACAGCAATACTTAGCAATTTCATCTGTACCCTCTACATATACTATATATTCAGTGTAAGGCTTATTGGACATAACTCTCATTGTATATCCGTCCTTATACAAAATTCTTTCACTGCTTACTGCTGCATAAAGAAAGCTTTCTATAGTTTCAGCAGATGGTTCCGGACCATTATACGCAAGCACTAATCCATGAGAATCTATAATTCCGAAACGCTTTGGAAAGACATCTGCCATTTGTGTTACAATATCTTGAAACGCCTTACTTATCATTTTATTTTCCTCCAACTAAAATATTCCGTTTTATGTATAAAAAATCTATATATATTCATTATACAATAAATTTTACGAAATTTCAAGTATTAATTTAAAGTATTTTGTAAAAATATTATTAATTTTATTGCACTTTTTTATTTAAGGTGGTGAATTTTTTTCGTTTTTTTCATAAAAATCATGAAAAATTCTTAAATTCAAGATTATCATTTGACTTTATGAGAAGAATATATTATAATTAATATTACACAAAATTTATTAAATTAATCTTTGATTTTTATTTAGGAGAAAATTATGCTTGAAAAAGAATTAAAAGCGATGCTTACCGAAAAAACCTTTTATAAAATAGAAAAAATGTATCCGTGGAACAGTATAAAAAAACAGGAAAATCATTATTACACCGATACTAACGGCATTCTTTCGCAAAACAAATCTGTATTCAGAATCCGATATAAAGACGAAAAATATACTGTACAAGTTAAGCTTCATAAAAATACCAACGGTGCATTACATGTATGCGAGGAAAAGGAATTCCCGATTGATACCGCACCCGAAAGTATTTCGCCAGAATGCGGTATCAAATATACAGGGCTTAATACAGGACGGCTTCTTAAATTAGGCTTTAATACTACCCTACGTCATTCTTTTATGTGGAATGACACAACCGAAATATGTCTTGATAAAACTACTTATTTTGACGAAACGGATTATGAAATCGAAATAGAATACCGCAATGAATGCCCTCGGGAGCTTCTTGATGAATTAAAAAATGTCGGTGTTGAGTTTGAAACAAAATCCATCGGCAAATATTCAAGATTTATAAAAAAGTGGAATGATATTGTAACTCAAATTATTTAACAATACAGTCCGTGTAATAATGCATAAGAATATCTTTATACTGTTTTCCGCTTCGTGCCATTGCCTCAGCACCGTATTGACTCATGCCGACTCCGTGTCCGTTTCCTTTTACCGTGAAAATTATATTTCCATTCTCCTCTTTAATATCTGCATTAGTAGAACGAAGTTCAAAAATATTTCTGAGCTTCGTTCCTTTTATATTTACCCCTCCTACATCAAGTGTTTTTATCCCTCCACTTTCGGAACGAATTACGTTCTGAAATAAACCTTTTGAAAAATCAGCACCTTCAATTTGCTCCGATATTTTTTTCTTTGCCTCTTCAGAAGATATTACATATTCACTCATGAAATTAGGAGCAGACTCCTCTCCTTCTGATACCACACTTATTAAATACGGTACATCATTTCCCCATACATCTGAACAATTTTCCGTTTTTCCTGATGATGTAGAAAAAAACAAAGCATTTATAGGTTTATTGTTATATCTGACCATTTGACCGGCTGTGTCTGTAACTGCTTTTTTTATACGACTTACAAAGCTTTCATCACTTTGAGATAAATCACGCCATGCCTGGCAGTGTTTATAATCAGTACATACCATTGCACCGTTTTTATGCTCAATTTCATTATTTATTTTATAATTCATGTATGTTCTTGCGGCAACTGCCTGTGCCTTTAAAGCTTCATCGTGGAAGTCAGACGGTATTTCTGCTGAAACAACACCCGCAAGATATTCTGCAGTATTTATTTCCTTCACAGTATCTTCTTCAACAAAATAAACTTTTATTAAATCTCCATCCTTTGCTGAATTATCAACAAGCCCGCCCATTATCATAACAACAAAAACAGGAACAAAAAACACTATCACAGTTGTAATTAAAACAATATATAAAAACCGTCTCATATACAAATATAACCTTCCTTTTATAAATATTTTCACTTATATATATGAAAAGTCTTTTTGTCATATGTTTTTAATTTATTTTTTCTTAAAAAACGCCTTACACCACTTGACAAATATGCAAAAAAATGAGATAATATAAGAATAAGTTCTAAGAAAAATAAATAATTAGGAGAATATAAAAATGGAAGACGCAAAAAACATAGCAAAAAATTATAATCCTGCCGAATTTGAGGACAGATTGTATAACACTTGGGTTGAAAAAGGATACTTCCATGCAGAAGTGAATCCCGACAAGAAACCTTATACCATTGTTATACCGCCCCCGAATGTTACAGGTCAGCTTCATATGGGACACGCTCTTGATGAAACCTTACAGGATATTCTTATCCGTTACAAGAGAATGCAAGGCTTTGAAGCACTATGGATTCCCGGTACAGACCACGCAGGTATTGCAACACAAATCAAGGTCGAAGAAAACCTGAGAGTAAATGAAGGTCTTACACGTTATGATTTAGGACGTGAAAAGTTCCTTGAAAAAGTATGGGATTGGAAAAATCAATATGGCGACAGAATTATCACTCAGCTAAAGAAAATAGGTTCATCATGCGACTGGGACAGAGAGCGTTTTACAATGGATGAAGGCTGTTCAAAAGCAGTTCGTGAAGTGTTTGTAAATCTTTATGAAAAAGGACTTATTTATCAAGGCTCAAGAATTATAAACTGGTGTCCGCACTGTATAACAGCTTTATCAGATGCAGAAGTTGAGCATGCAGAGCAGGCAGGTCATTTCTGGCATATTAAGTATCCGTTAAAGGATAGTAATGATTACGTTATAATAGCAACAACACGTCCTGAAACATTGTTAGGTGATACTGCCGTAGCAGTTAATCCGGATGATGAAAGATACAAGAATATAATAGGAAAAACTCTTGTTCTACCTCTTGTAGGCCGAGAAATACCTGTTATTGCAGACGAATATGTTGACAAAGAATTCGGAACAGGTTGCGTAAAAATCACTCCTGCTCATGACCCTAACGACTTTGAGGTTGGTTTAAGACATAATTTAGAGCAGATTAAAGTCATGAACGACGATGCTACAATTAACAAATTCGGTGGCAAATATGAAGGCATGGATAGATACGAAGCAAGAAAAGCTATCGTAAAAGATCTTGAAGAAGCGGGACTTCTTGTTAAGGTTGAAGACCACAGCCACAATGTTGGACAGTGCTACCGTTGCGGTACAACTGTTGAGCCTATTATCTCAAAGCAGTGGTTTGTTAAAATGAAGCCACTTGCCGAGCCGGCTATTGATGCCGTTAAGAGCGGTGCTTCAAAATTTGTTCCTGAAAGATTCTCAAAGACATATATGAACTGGATGGAGAATGTATTTGACTGGTGTATTTCCCGTCAGCTTTGGTGGGGGCACAGAATTCCTGCATTCTATTGTCAGGATTGCGGTGAAACAATTGTTTCCAAAGAAGATATTACAAAATGTCCTCATTGCGGCGGTGCTGTTAAACAGGACGAAGATGTTCTTGATACATGGTTCTCATCAGCTTTATGGCCCTTCTCAACACTTGGCTGGCCTGAGAAAACACCTGAGCTTGACTACTTCTACCCTACAAGCACACTTGTTACAGGATATGATATAATATTCTTCTGGGTTGCAAGAATGATATTCTCTGCTATGGAGCATACAGGTAAAGCACCTTTTGATAATATTTTCATACACGGTCTTGTAAGGGACTCACAGGGACGTAAAATGTCAAAATCATTAGGTAACGGTATTGACCCTCTTGAGATTATTGAACAGTACGGCGCAGATGCGCTTAGATTTACTCTTGCAACAGGAAACGCTCCGGGTAACGATATGCGTTTTTATATGGAAAGAGTTGAAGCAAGCCGTAACTTTGCAAACAAAATCTGGAATGCTTCAAGATTCACTTTGATGAACCTTGATATAACAGAAAACAAACTGCCTGACGTATCAGAGCTTCAGCTTGAGGATAAGTGGATTCTATCACGCTATAATAAAGTCGTTAAAGAAGTAACGGATAATCTTGATAAATTTGAGCTTGGAATTGCACTTTCAAAGTTATATGATTTTATTTGGGAAAGCTTCTGTGACTGGTATATTGAGCTTGTAAAGCCAAGATTATTTGATAAAGAAAGTGCTTCAGCTAAAACTGCTCAGTATGTGCTGACATATGTACTTTCAAATACAATGAAGCTATTACATCCGTTTATGCCTTTTATCACAGAAGAAATCTGGCAGCATCTTCCTCATGAGGGCGAAAGTATTGTTATAAGCTCATATCCTGTATATGATGAAGCTCTTGTATTTGAGGACGAAGAAAAGGCTATGGAGCTTATCATGAATGCAATTTCAGCAGTTCGTAACAGACGTGCTGAAATGAATGTTCCACCTTCAAAGAAGGCAAAGACCATTATTGTAACAGATGAAGTTTATACATTCACAAAGGGCTCAGTATTCTTTGAAAAGCTTGCATCAGCTTCTGAGGTTGAGGTTCGTACAGATAAAAGCGGAATTGACCCGAATGCTGTAAATGTAGTTGTTCCGTCTGCAGAGATATTCTTACCTCTTGATGAGCTTGTTGATAAAGAAAAAGAATTACAGAGATTAAACGACGAAAAGAAGAAGCTCGAAGGCGAAATAAAGAGAGTTGAAGGTAAGCTTTCAAATCAGGGATTTGTGGCGAAAGCTCCTCAGAAGGTCGTTGACGAAGAAAAAGCCAAGGGCGAAAAATATAAAGAAATGCTTGAAAAGGTTCTTGAAAGCATAAAAGCAATGGAAAAAATTTAAAAGATAACAAAAAAATCATTCAAAAGTTTAACTTTTGAATGATTTTTTTAATATATTCTGAGCAGCTACCATAATGCCGAGTTTTGCTGATTCATACGTTAACCCGCCCTGCATATATGCAATATACGGTTCTTTCATAGGTGCATCGGCTGAAAGCTCAATAGATGAACCCTGAATAAACGCTCCCGCTGCCATTATAACCTGATCTGAATATCCCGGCATATCCCACGGTTCAGGAGTAACAAAGCTATCCACCGGAGCCCCTTTCTGTATTCCCTGACAGAACGAAATAACATTTTCAGGAGTTTTGAATTTTATCGACTGTATTATATCATATCTTGCTTCCGATGCTTTAGGGTCGACCTCAAAACCCATTTTTTTAAAAACAGCAGAACAAAGTAATGCAGATTTTATTGCCTGCGCTGTTATATGAGGTGCCATAAAAAATCCCTGATAAAGTTGATGATTAAGTCCTAATGACGCTCCGCATTCTTTACCTATTCCAACAGATGTTAGTCTGTATGCACACAATTCAACAAGTTCAGCTTTTCCTGCTATATATCCTCCGCTTGGTGCTATTCCGCCTCCGGGATTTTTTATCAGTGAGCCTGCGATTAAATCAGCCCCAAAATGAGTGGGCTCATAAATATCTGCAAATTCTCCGTAGCAATTATCTACAACACATATTGTATCAGGTGAAATAGCTTTTACTCTTGAAACAACTTCTCCTATATATTCAGGGCTATATGTAGGTCGCCATCCATATCCCTTTGAACGCTGAACAAGAACTGCCTTTACTTTAGAATTATTCAATATGCTTTCAAGCTTATCAAAATCTACAGTCCCGTCATCAAGCAATGCAATTTCCTTATAATCAACACCAAAATCTTTTAACGAACCGTTACCTGCCATTCCGGTTATTCCTATTGCTTCTTCGAGTGTATCGTAAGGCTTCCCTGATGCCGAAACCAACAAGTCTCCCGGACGAAGAACTCCAAACAGCATAGTTGACAATGCGTGTGTGCCGTTAACGAAGTTATGACGTACGAGGGCATCCTCTGCATCAAAAACCTGAGCATAAACTTTATCAAGCGTATCTCTGCCTATATCGTCATAGCCATATCCTGTTGTAGGTGCAAAATGAGCTTCGCTTACTCTGTTATCAGAAAAAGCCTTCATTACCTTTAATTGATTTATCTGTGCAATATCATCAACTCTTTTAAACTGCGACGCTACTTCTTTTTCGGCTTCGTTAATTAAATTTAACACTTCATCAGTTATACCGAAATTTTCTTTTATATATTGTTCCTTGTTCATAAAGTTCTTCCTTTCTGTTATAACATTAATGAAGGGAGCTACTTGCTCCCTTATCATTATTGTTTGTCTGTCATTATTTCTTTAATTGAAGAAGCTAAGCCTGCAATTCCTTGAATTTCTGACGGAATTATAATCTTTGTAGATTTCCCGTCAGCTGCTTTTTCAAAGCTCTCAAGTGCTTTCATTGCAATATATGCCTCTCCCGGATTTGCTTCGTTGATTTTCTTAATACCCTCTGCAACAGCCTGCTGAACTGTTACAATAGCTTCTGCCTGTCCTTCTGCTTCTTTAATTGCAGCCTGTTTCTTTGCTTCTGCACGAAGAATTGCAGATTCCTTTTCACCCTCTGCAAGCAAAATTGCACTCTTCTTTTCGCCTTCTGCCTTAAGAATACTTTCACGTCTCTCACGTTCAGCCTTCATCTGACGCTCCATTGCATCCTGAATTTCTCTTGGCGGAATAATATTTTTAAGCTCAACACGGTTGATTTTTATTCCCCATGGGTCTGTTGCTTCATCAAGAATTGAACGCATAGAAGTATTTACAGTATCTCTTGATGTAAGTGTTTCGTCAAGCTCCAAATCACCTATAATATTTCTAAGAGTTGTCGCTGTAAGATTCTCAATAGCCATCATAGGTCTTTCAACACCATATGTGAACAGCTTAGGATCGGTTATCTGATAATATACAACTGTATCAATCTGCATTGTAACATTATCCTTCGTAATTACCGGCTGAGGCGGAAAATCCACAACGTGTTCTTTTAAGTTTACTTTCTTTGCAATTTTATCAATAAAAGGAATTTTAATATGAAGTCCTACTCCCCAAGTTGCATAATAGCCGCCAAAACGCTCTATTATATATGCGTGTGCCTGAGGTACTATTTTTATATTCGATATAAGCAATACAATTAGTACAATTATTAAACCTATTATTCCCATTTTTAACTCTCCTTTACTATTAATTTTACTCCTTCAATTTTTTCTACAGTTGCAACTGTATCAGCAGGTATTACGGTGTCATCTGTACTTCTTACCGTCCAGTATATTCCGTTTATTTTACCTTCTCCGCTTTCTTTTATATTATCAACTTCTTTTGTAATATATACTCTCGCACCTATTAAGCTTTCGGCATTCGTCTTGGTACCCTTATTTTTAAGAAGCTTCATTGATATAGGACGTAACAATGCGAGTGATATTACAGATATTGCAAAAAATACAATAACCTGACTCCAAACACCAAGTCCTAACATATATGTTATAAGTCCACCTACTGAGCCTATAGCAAAATATACTGAGATAAGCTGATATGTAGCACCTTCAAGAGTTAAAAATACTATAAGAGCAATAAACCATATTAACCCCATATTTGCTATCATACTTCCACCTCCTTAACTAATTTAAGCAAGTAAGTTAATTACCTCCAAAGCAATGACTATAAATGATATTACGCTTAAAATTGCAATTCCGGCAACAGTTTTCTTTTTTAAACGTGTAAATGCCACCTGTAAATCCGTAAGTGCAGTCTTTGTATTCTGCTGCATATTTTTCATATCAAATACACTGTCACTAAGCTTCGATACGCCGTTAACAGAATCTCTTATTTGCTCTACAACAGCCTTTAATTCAGTAAATTCCTGCTTGATTTCCGCATTTCGTGCGGTTGCATCATCAGATATTTGTGATATTTTTATTTCAATCTCCTGAATACGTTTATCTAACGATGCAACAGCCTCATTTACTGTATCTATACTTGTTTGTACTCCTCCGAAATTTTCTGATACATCTTCTAATTTTTCGTCTATTACATCTATTTTTTCTATTGTATCAGAAATAATGCTTTCTTCATCCTGCTTGTTTTCTGTAACCTTTTCAGTTACCTTAGCGGCTGCTTCAACAATATTCCCCGCAGCTTCCTTAACCTTGTCTACAACTTCTTTTACGTTTACAATATCTCCGATATTAAACTTCTGAGTATTTTCAACAGGTTCTGCTTCGGTATTCATATCAATATCAAATTCCTCAAGAAATTCTTTATAATCCTCATCACTGCCTGAATAAAAAGCATCCTCACCGTCATAAGAATGTATATTTGAAGCCTCTACTACTTCTGTATCATCTTCTTTATCACGAAGTTTCTCCACGATACGCTTACGTGCGTACTCTTTAAATTCATCAATCTTTGACATAGCTTTATTCTCCCTATATTTTATTCTTCATTATCCTCGGTTTTTCTCGGTTTTATTATAACAGCTTCAACCTCATCTTCTTTATAGCTTTCCACTGTATAATCATCCTCTTTAAGAGCTGCACCGCATTTTGCACAATAGCAAGCAGTTTTAGGATTACTCTCGCCACATTTTTCACATTTAACAGAATTTTTAACTTCCGAAAGCTTTTCTTTTAAATCAGCAAGTTCTTCCATAAGTTCATCGAGCTTCTCACAGCTTTCTCTCATACATTCACAAAGCAGAGTACCTTCGGTATATCTGTTATATACCTTTTCGCCCATATTGGTATATATCTCTTTGATTTTATCTTCCGTTTCTCCTACAGCAAAGCCGATTTTTGTCTGAGTCATAAGATTATTTGTCTTATCTACCATCTGATGCGCAAGCTTTGCAGCCTCATCCTTTGCCTTTGCAGCCTGTTCCTTCACCTTGTAAAAAAACTCATCCATGACTATCACTCCTCAAAAATTTTATATTCATAATTATTATACCACATAATATGCTTGTTTTCTACAATTTTTTAAAAAAAATTATTACATTTATTTAACAATTTTATGCGAGCTTTCAAATGCTTTAAAAATAACACTTATAGTAGTCCCCTGCCCTAATTTACTCTGTACGTTGATTTCTGCATTATGACACAGCGCAATGTGTTTTACTATAGATAATCCGAGGCCTGTTCCACCTACTGTTTTAGAATGACTTTTATCTACCCGATAAAAACGTTCAAATATTCTGTCTTTATCTTCATCAGGTATCCCTATTCCTGTATCCTTTACAGATATTTCAGCGTTATCGCCTACCCGTCCGACAAAAACATTTACACTGCCACCGTCGTTATTGTATTTCACAGCATTATCTATAATATTATATACAAGTTCGCTGAGCATTGTTCTGCTTCCTTTAACACATACTGAATTACGACTGCAGAAAATTCTGATATTACGTCTTGATGCAGATTCCTCAAGCATTGATATTACTTCACGTACAATCTCAAGAAGCTCAACTACTTCCTCATTTACTATTCCTCTTTCATCAAGGTCAGAAAGCTCTATTATATCGTTTATCAAAAGCAGTAATCTTTCGGCTTCTTTTTCAATTTTGCCTGTAAAGGTCAAAAAATCCTCCTGACGTGCCATTCCGTTATTTATCATCTGTGCATATCCCGTAATTGACGTAAGTGGTGTTTTTAATTCGTGAGAAACATTAGCACTAAACTCGCGTCTTATTTTTTCATTCTGTGCCTTTAACTCATTATATTGTTTTATTTTCATTAGCAATGGCTTTAATTCTTCGTATTTTTCAGATGCTTCAGGGTTATCAGGGTCTATATCATTTATTGGCTTTACAAAGCTTTTTGTAATTCTGTCTGTTGAATATATACCCGCTCCTGCTATTACTGAAAGCGCTCCGACACATAATAGTATCTTAATTACAAGTATATCACTTGTCAATGCAATAGCGGATGTTAATACTGTGATTATTACTGTGCTTATTATCAGAATGCATATATTTAAATATATGTTTTTTTTCATGATATTTTATACCCCACATTTCGTACTGTCTCTATAAGCACTCCATTTTCACCAAGCTTATGTCTAAGACTTCCGATATGCACGTCAAGAGTTCTTGATTCGCCCTCAAAATCATATCCCCAGACTTCTGTTAACAGCATTTCTCTTTTTATAGCCGTACCTTTATTTTTAAGCAGCATATATAAAAGCTCATATTCTTTATATGTAAGAACAATTTCTTCTCCGTTTGATTTTACATTTCTGCTTCCTGTATCAACAACAATTCCTGCATACTCGATTATGTTATTCTGTATTTCTTTTTTTGTACGACGTAATACGGCTTTTATTCTTGATACAAGCTCTAAAACACCAAATGGTTTTGTAATATAATCATCCGCTCCGTATTCAAAGCCTTTAACCTTATCCATTTCAGAGCTTTTTGCCGTCAGGAAAATAACCGGCATTTCTGCCGTTGCTTCACTTTCACGAAGCTCCTTTAAAATATGTGTTCCGTTTTTATCCGGAAGCATTATATCAAGTAATGTCAAATCAGGAGTTCGTTTTTTCAAAGCGTTATAAAAGCTGTCTGCTTCAGGAAAGCCCTCAGCTTCAAATCCGCTCGACTTTAATGCATATACTACTAAATCCCTGATGTCCTCATCATCTTCCACACAGTATATTAAATCCATTAATCATTAACCCCTTCCTGCCTTGAACATTTCTCTGTATACCTCCGGCGTAACACCGAATTTCGACTTAAATACACGAATAAAATATCCTGAATTACTGAAACCCACCATTTCACTTATTTGCTTAATAGTTTTATATTCTTCATTACGCAAAAACATTTCAGCAAAGTTCAATCTTGTATTAACTAAAAACCTACTTGGAGTTATACCGTAGCTCTTTTTAAACATAACTGCAATTTTATTAATTGATACTCCGATATATTCAGCCATATCCGATACTCCGATATTTTCCATATATCGCCTCTGTATCATTTCAAGCACCGGTGCAAGCTCTCCTTTTTTTGCTTTTGGGCTTCCGTATTTCTTTCGGTTAAATAATATTCCTGCATCTCCAAGCAAGCCGTATGCCGCTGTAGAAGCTATCATTTCTCCTTCTCGGTATTTGTTATAGTCAAGATGATCCATGATAACATTATTTACTTCGATATTTTCATCCGAACGTAACGCCCAATACGCCCTGTTAACCTCATCAAATTTCAATTTGATTTTATTGTAATCGTATTCATCTTCAATATTATATACACAGCTTGTATTAACCCCGATATATTGAAACATCTCCTTTATTCCATTTCCATCAAGATTAACCCAATAGCTCGTAAAATCATCGTTTACTCCATAATATTCATGAGCCACATTAGGGCAGAACATAAAAACAGAGCCTCGCTTTAATGAAAACTTTACATTATTTTCGTTTATGTATATTCCCTCTCCGTCTGTTATGAGCGTTATCTGATATAGAGTGTGTCCTTCTTTACGTTCTATGTGACGTTGATAGCGATTAGCTATACCACGCACTGCAATAGGTAAAGCTATATTATCATTAATATCCATTCAAACACACTCCTTTTTATCATCTAAAATCATTATATAATAATATTATACCATTTTCCCTTATATTTGTCAAACATTTGTATTTATATATATTTTTCTTGACTTTACATGATAAAAATGGTAAAATATTAATAGATAAAATTATTTGTATAAAGACATTTATTTTTACTGTAAACTATCTAAAAGGAGGAATGTCAATGAGCGATTTGATTAAAGAGACAAAGCACTTTTTAGAGGTCCACTCAAAGAAGTGTATAGAAAACGGAACTATAGATAAAGCTTTGTATGATAAACATAACGTAAACAGAGGTTTGAGAGATAAGCAAGGAAATGGCGTTGTTACAGGTCTGACATCAATATCTCAGATTGAAGCATACAAGTTTGAAAACGGAGAAAAAATCCCTTGCGAGGGCAGACTTCTTTACAGAGGATATAACATTTTTGACCTTGTTGGAAAGGCAGTTGACGAACAACGTCTTGGTTTTGAAGAAACAGCATATCTGCTTTTATTTAACGAACTGCCAAACCAAAAGGAATTAGATGAATTCAGCAAGACTCTTGGCAAAATGCGAAAGCTTCCTACAAACTTTGTTCGAGATGTTATAATGAAAGCACCGAGCAAGGATATAATGAACACAATGACAAGAAGTATTCTTACTCTTGCTTCATATGATAAAAACACAGCCGATATATCAATCGAAAATGTATTAAGACAGTGTTTAATGCTTATAAGCACCTTCCCTATGCTTGCGGTATATGGCTACCATTCATACAATCACTATGAATGCGATGACAGTATGTATATCCATAGACCCGACCCTAAGCTCAGCACTGCTGAAAATATCATTAGAATGCTTCGCCCTGATATGAAATATACAGCACTTGAGGCTCAGGTTCTTGACGTTGCACTTATGCTTCATATGGAGCATGGCGGCGGTAATAACTCAACCTTTACAACTCACGTTGTTACATCATCAGGCTCCGATACCTATTCAGTAATGGCGGCGGCGTTATCTTCTTTAAAAGGTCCAAAGCACGGCGGAGCTAACATCAAGGTTGTTCAAATGATGGCAGATATTAAAAAGAATGTCAAGGATACGACAGACAGAGATGAAATCGCAGAATATCTTCGTAAACTTTTGCATAAAGAGGCATTTGACAAGAGTGGTCTGATTTACGGTATGGGACACGCTGTATATTCAAAATCCGACCCAAGAGCAAAGATATTCAAGAGCTTTGTTGAGAAAATTGCAGTTGAGAAAAAACGTATGGGTGAATTTGCACTGTATTCAGCAGTAGAGGAGCTTGCTCCTAAAATCATTGCCGAAGAGCGTAAAATATTCAAGGGCGTAAGCCCTAATGTAGACTTCTACAGCGGTTTTGTATACAGTATGCTTGATATTCCGCCTGAGTTATATACACCGATGTTTGCTATTGCAAGAATAGTCGGATGGAGCGCTCACAGAATTGAAGAAATTATAAATGCAGACAAAATTATCCGTCCTGCATATAAGAGTGTGCTGACAGAAAAAGATTATGTCGATATTAATGACAGATAAAAAATAAGAGACTATCCCAAATTTTGTGTAAAGTCTTGAATAGACCTCCAAGATGATATATAATAAAAATATCATTTTGGAGGTTTTAATTATGCCGAAGTACAAATTAAGTCCCGAAGAACGGGCAGCAGAAAAAGAAAGAAAAG
>JAZSPM010000101.1:0-34994 GCA_045537455.1 Candidatus Ornithomonoglobus sp.
CTTTTCTTTCTTTTTCTGCTGCCCGTTCTTCGGGACTTAATTTGTACTTCGGCATAATTAAAACCTCCAAAATGATATTTTTATTATATATCATCTTGGAGGTCTATTCAAGACTTTACACAAAATTTGGGATAGTCTCATTCTTTGATTTAGTGATGTTAATAGTTACAATTTATTGCTTTTGCAATAGCATCAGCATAGTGTAATTTTATTCTTTATCAAATAACGCTTTTGCAAAATCCTTGCTGTTGAATTCCTGTAAATCATCAAGTCCCTCGCCTACACCGATAAATTTAACCGGTAGCTGCTGTTCTTTTGATATTGCAATCACAATTCCGCCCTTTGCTGTACCATCAAGCTTTGTAAGCACAATACCTGTAAGCTCTGCCGCTTCACCAAAGAGCTTTGCCTGACTCACTGCGTTCTGACCTGTGGTTGCATCAAGCACAAGTAAGGTCTCCCTTGACGATTCCGGTAATTCTCTTGAAATTACACGGTTTATTTTTTCAAGCTCTGCCATAAGATTTTTCTTGTTATGCAGTCTTCCTGCCGTATCACATATAAGAATATCTGCTCCTCTTGCTTTTGCGGCAGTGCAGGCATCAAATACAACAGCAGCTGGGTCGCTATTCTCCTGATGTTTTATAATCTCACAGTCAGTTCTTTTTGCCCATATATCAAGCTGGTCTATCGCCGCGGCTCTGAATGTATCAGCGGCAGCTAACATAACCTTTTTACCCATAGACTTATAGTGAGCCACCATCTTGCCAATACTTGTAGTCTTTCCTACACCGTTTACACCTATAACAAGAATAACAGCCGGAGAATTTTCAAGATGCATTTCACTATCCTGTTCATCAAGAATTTCTGAAATTACATCCTTTAATTCTTCTTTTACTATATTACCGTCCGTTATGTGCTTATGCTTTACTCTGTCACGAAGATCCTCTATTATATATGATGAGGTTTCAACACCTATATCTGCCATAATAAGAGCTTCTTCAAGATTTTCGAACAGTTCTTCGTCTACTTTTACAAATACACTGAATACATTATTCACTTGTTCGGATATTGCATCGCTCGTCTTTTTTAAGCTATTTTTCAGTTTTTCAAAAAAACCCATTTTTATTTCCCCTTCTTAGTTTGCCATATCAGGCTCTACATCATCAATTTGAAGTGATAACAGCTTTGAAACACCCTTTTCCTGCATAGTTACACCGTACAGTATATTTGCCGCTTCCATAGTACCACGTCTGTGTGTGATGACTATAAACTGAGTCTGATCAATATAATTTTTCAGATAAGTTGCGAATCTTGAGACATTTACATCGTCAAGAGCTGCGTCAATCTCATCAAGAATACAGAACGGCGTTGGCTTAACCTTTAATATTGCAAACAGTAAAGCTATTGCAATAAATGATTTTTCTCCACCGGAATAAAGATTTATATTCTGTAATCCTTTACCCGGAAGCTGTACCTCAATTTCAATACCGCTTTCAAGAATATTATTCGGGTCTGAAAGGTATAGTCTACCCCTACCTCCGCCAAACAGTTCAGTAAACACTTCTGAAAAGCTCTCGTTTATACTGTTGAACTGCTCTTCAAAATGCTCCTCCATAAGCTCTTCCATTGAATCTATAATCTTCAACAGATTCTGTTTTGATTCTTCAAGGTCTGCTTTTTGAGAAGATAAGAACTCATATCGCTCTTTTACATTCTTGTATTCTTCAATAGCATCCACATTAACAGAACCTAACGCACGGATTTTACCCTTTAATTCATTAAGTCTCTGAGATGCTTCTTTAGGATTCTCAACTTCCGTTTTGATTTTCTCAGCAGCAGATATTGTAAGCTCATATTCTTCCCAAAGTCTGTTTATGGTGTTTTCCTTTTCCATATTCAGCTTTACTTTTTTAGTTTCAACTCTTGATAACTCCTGCTGTAAATTAAGCAGCTTATCTGTCAGGTCTTTATTTGAGCTTTGTATCTGTTTTAATGTATCAACTATTTTATTCTTTTGTTCGTCAATCAAAGCTATCTTTTTCTTTATTTCTTCGCTTAAAGTTTCAAGCTCAGTTATTAAAGACTGTTTTTCGTTTATCGACTGCTCAATAAGCTTATTTGATTCTTTTATAGCTTCAATGTCTTTCTTCTTTTCTTCCGCCGATGCATTTGCTTCTATAATTTCAGCTTCTGCTGTTTTTATGTTTGTTCGTATCAGCTCGACATCTTTCTGTAAATTTGCAAGCTTAACAGTCTCATCCATGATGCTCTTTGACTTTTCATCACGCTGAAGCATAATATTTGTATGCTTTTCGTCAAGCTCCTCAACCTCAGCTTGCAGAGTCTGTGCTTCGTTTTCCAATTTACGAACTTCCGAAAGATGTATTGCTATTTCCTCTGATGTTTCAGACAAGTGTTTTTCAATGCTGTCAAGCTCATTTTTAAGATTTGACTCTGCATTATCACTCGCTTGTGCATTTTGCTTTAGATGTGCGACCGTATTATCGAGTCTTAAAATTTCATCCTCATATTCACGAACCATAGGCAAATAAGAAGAAATCTGACTGTTTACGATAGATAAATCCTTTGAAATTTCGTCCTGCTTTTTTGTTGTTTCCTGAATCTCAAAGGTTAATTCAGAAATATCCTTTGCAAGCTCTTTAATTTCGGTAGCTCTTGATAAAAATCCGCTTTGCTTATTAACACTACCACCACTCATTGAACCACCGGCGTTTAATATATCTCCCTCAAGAGTAACAACCTTGAATTTATATCCGAACTGACGGCTCATAGCAATAGCATTGTCAATATTATTAACCACAACCACTCTACCAAGTAAGCTCTTTAGAACTCCATCATATTTTTTATCATATGAAACAAGTTCTGAGCCTATTCCTATATATCCATCACACTTTGAAACCTGATTTATATTATCAAGTGTTTTTCCGTTTACGGACGAAATCGGAAGAAATGTTGCTCTTCCCTCTTTTGTACGTCTCAAAAATGCAATAGCCTGCTTTGCATCTTCTTCACTTTCAACAATAATATTCTGTAAAGCTCCGCCTAAAGCTGTTTCTATAGCAACTACATATTCACGTTTAACATCAACAAGCCCGGAAATTGTTCCGTAGATAGAAAGCCTCTTTAATTCATCAGCTTTCAAAACTGCCTTAACGCTTTTTGCATATCCGGCATAATCATTTTCCATGCCCTCAAGAATCTTACGTTTTGAGGTCTTTGAATTATAATCAACCTTTAAAGCGTTTCCTTTTTCATTTACACTTGCAAGCTCATCCTTTAAACGCTGCTCTCTGTTTCGGCAGTTTTCAAGAGACTGACTAAGCTTTGCAACTTTTTCACGTTTTTCATTTAACGCTTTTTCACTTTCCTGTATTTCACGCTGTGTATTTTCTTTATCTCGGTTAAAATCGCCTAATTCATTATCTACAGTTTCACGGCGTTCCAAAAAGCTTTTTCTTAAAGTTTCAATACCGGCTATTTTAGCTTTCTTTCCAGAAATTTCATTAAGCTTTTCTACCGCTGTGCTTCTTTTTTCTTCTATGATTTTGCGTATATTTTCCTGTTCTTTTTCGATTTCATCATTTTCCGATTTCATCGCATCAAAGCTTACAAGAATTTCCTGTGCAAGAGCTTCCTTTTCGGCAATCTCTTTTTTATATTCTTCATTTTTTTGAGCACGCTCATCATTTTTTACACCAAGCTGTATTATTTCACTCTCAATACGTCCTATATTAAGATGATTGTTCTTTATATTATTCTCGCTGACAGTAATTTCATTCTTGACAGACATACTTTTAGCTTCTGTTTCTATCAGACGTTCATTTTGTTCTGTCTTTTCAGCATCCTTATTTTTATTTTCATCATACAATGACGAAATTTTCTGCTCAGTTTCTGATTCCTGTTCTCTTAGTTCAGATAACTCGTCCTCTACTGATTTATAGAGCTTTTCGGCTTCTTCAGTATCAACAGCATTTTTTTCGAGGTTTATAAGGCTCATATTAACATCAAGGGTTTTATACTCACCATATAAATCAAGATATTTTCTTGCTTTTTCTGACTGATTTTTAAGAGGATTTAACTGTCCCTCAAGCTCAATGGTTATATCGTTTATTCTTATAAGATTTTCTTCTACCGATGTAAGCTTTCTTGTAGCTTCATCCTTACGGTATTTATATTTTGATACTCCTGCCGCTTCTTCAAACAAGCTTCTTCTGTCCTCGGCTTTGGTTGAAAGTATCTGTGAGACATTACCCTGACCTATAATAGAATATCCGTCTCTTCCAAGACCTGTATCCATAAATAATTCATGTATATCCTTCAAACGGCAATTTGCACGGTTAATCTGATACACACTTTCTCCCGAACGAAACAGTCGTCTTGTTACAATAACTTCTTCAAAATCTACATCAAAAATATGCGAGCTATTATCAAGAACCAGGCTCACCTCAGCAAAATTCACTTGTTTTCTTGTTGCAGTTCCTGCAAAAATAACGTCCTGCATGTTTGAACCACGCAGTGATTTTGCACTCATTTCTCCAATTACCCATCGGATAGCGTCTGATATATTACTCTTTCCGCTTCCGTTAGGACCTACTACTGCGGTTGCTCCGTCAACAAACGAAAGCACTGTTTTATCTGCGAATGACTTAAAGCCCTGCAGTTCCAATCTCTTTAACAGCAATCGCAGTTCACCTCTCTTTTCTTTATTTTATTACTTCCTCTTATCGCTAAATCTATATTATACTTTTCTTTTATTTTCTTTATATTTATCTTATTATTTCCTACTGCCTTTGATATTTCCTTATCATTTACCCATACTGTTACGTTACCGTTCAGGTTCTTTACACACTCTTCAATTAAATCATAATATATACTACCTTCTACAAGCTCCCTGAAAGAGCTGTGAACAGGTCCTGCTACAACTGAACCTTCTTCGCTTATTTCTTCTGTTGCCTGAAGCCCCAAACGTATAACATTAATATTGTTCGCTTCGAATTTCAACAACAAACGTTTAGATAATTCTACAGCTTCATTTAATGTCTGAGGAATATATTTTCCGTTAAGATGCATCTTTTCAAGAAATGTATCTTTTATTGTAAGCGTAGGATATATTCTTACAAACTCAGGTTTTAGCTCAATTATTTTATCTGCTGTTGAGAGTGATTTTTCAGGAGTATCTCCCGGTAAACCTGTCATCATTTGCAAGCCCAATCTGAACGGATATTTACGTATCAGCTTTACAGCTTCAATTACTTGCTCTGCAGTATGACCTCTGTTTGATGCCTTTAAAACAGAATCATCCAAGCTCTGAACACCAAGCTCTATTGTTGTAACTCCGTATTTTAGAAGATTATCAAGAATCTCTTCTGTAATATAATCAGGACGTGTAGAAAGACGTATACCGTCAATATGTTCGGAAAACTCATTTGCAGCTTCAAGAAGTGCACTTTGTTCATCAATCGGTATCCCTGTAAAGGAACCGCCAAAAAACGCAGTTTCTACATATCTGTTTTCCTTAGGCAAGGTTTTTAAAGCATCAGTTATTATTCTGCGTACATCATCAGGTGTTACATCAGATGTACTTCCTGTTATTCTACGTTGATTACAGAACACACAATCATACGGGCAACCCCTATGAGGAACAAATATAGGTATATTATAGTTTCTCATTTCAATCCTTCCAGTGCCATCTGTGCCGCTTTTTGTTCTGCTTCTTTTTTGGTATGACCTGAGCCATTTCCTAAAATTTTCTTATCAAGCATTACTTGTACAGTAAACGTTTTTAAATGCGCCTGACCTTCTTCCTTTACAAGCTCATACGATATTTCTCCGGCATGAGTTTTCTGAAGACATTCCTGCAATTTAGATTTATAATCCTCATATCGCTTGCCGTTTATTGCATCCTCAATATCACCACGCATAACCGATATAAGCCACTTTCTTGCAGTTTCCAAATTACTGTCAAGATAAATTGCCGCAAGCACAGCTTCAAATGCATCCGAAATTATGGAAGGTCTTGTACGACCGCCTGTTCTTTCCTCGCCGTGACCAAGCTTTATTTCTTCATGCAAGCCCATACGTCTTGCAACCTCATCAAGAGACTGTTCGCACACAAGGCTTGCCCTTAGCTTACTTAAATCACCTTCACGTGTATCTGACAGTCTTTTATAAAGATAATCACTCATTATTACACTTAACACAGAGTCACCCAAAAACTCCAGACGTTCATTATTGGGACATCTCTTTTCATTCGCATAAGAACTGTGAGAAAGTGCGTTTTTTAATAAGTCTGCATTTTTAAATTTATATCCAATTTTTTCTTCTATATTAGTCATTTTTAAATCATTCCTATATACAACATTAGAGGGACGGTATCCCGACCCTCTGTCGTTATTATTTTATTCGTATTTCTTAAATACTATCGTAGCATTATGTCCGCCAAATCCGAGTGAATTTGACATTGCATACTCTACTGCCTGTTCTCTTCCCTTATTTGGAACTATATCAAGGTCACAATCAGGATCAGGAGTTGTATAATTTATAGTCGCAGGGATATATCCATCATTGATTGCCATAGCGCATACAATAGCTTCTATGCCGCCTGCCGCGCCAAGCATATGACCTGTCATTGATTTAGTTGATGAAACTGCAACCTTATATGCATCATCACCGAATACAGATTTTATTGCCTGTGTTTCAAAATGGTCATTATACTTAGTTGATGTTCCGTGAGCATTTATGTATGTCACATCAGCCGGTGTTATTCCAGCATCCTTAATTGCAAGCTCCATAGCCTTTGCACCGCCTTCGCCGCCCGGAACAGGACTTGTTATATGATAAGCATCATCAGTTGCTCCATATCCTACCATTTCGCATATAATATTTGCACCCCTTGCTTTTGCGTGTTCAAGCTCTTCAAGCACGATAAACGCAGCACCTTCACTAAGTACAAATCCATCACGGTCAGCATCGAACGGACGTGATGCGTGTTTAGGATCATCATTATTTGTTGACATCGCTTTCATGTTACAGAAGCCGGCAAAAGAAAGAGGGCTTACTGCTGCTTCCGCTCCGCCTGTTATAATAACATCATTTGAGCCATACTGAATATGTCTGTAAGCATCACCTATAGCATTTGTACTTGATGCACACGCTGTAACGACATTCTCGTTAATACCTCTCATGCCGAATTTAATAGCAATCTGAGCTGCCGCCATATTACCAATCATCATCGGAATAAAGAAAGGGCTTACACGTCCCTGACCTCTCTCGATTAATGTCTGGTGCTGTGCCTCAAGCGTCTGAATACCGCCAATACCTGAGCCTGTTATAACACCTACACGCCATGGATCCTCGTTTTCCATATTTAATCCGCTGTTTTTTACGGCTTCTGAAGCTGCTACAAGTGCATACTGAGTATACTTGTCCATCTTTCGAGCTTCTTTTTTATCAATAAATTCCTCAACATTAAAATTCTTTAATTCTCCTGCAATCTGAGTTTTATATTCTGATGCATCAAAAGATGTTATTTTATCAATACCACACTCACCGTTTTTTATAGCATTCCAAAAGGTAACTGAATCATTACCGATTGGAGTTATTGCTCCTACACCTGTAACTACAACTCGTCTCATCGTTTTGCCTCCTAATTTTTAATATATATAAAGCTTTTAGCCATTGTTTCGATAATTTCTGCCGCAGTATATATTTATTTTTCCGAACTGCGGCAGATATTCCATCTTACGCATTTTCCTTAATATAGTTAACTGCGTCTCCTACAGTAGCGATTTTCTCTGCTTCTTCGTCAGGAATTTCGATATCAAATTCTGTTTCAAGACCCATTATAAGCTCAACTATATCCAAAGAGTCTGCACCTAAGTCGTCCACAAATGATGCCTCCATTGTTACAGCTGACTCCTCAACGCCTAACTGATCAACTACGACATCTCTTATTCTCTCAAATTCTTCCATTCTTCGCACCTCCTTTCATGTGGGCTTATATAAATATAAAAACCTTACGGTTAATATATTACATCAGTAATCCGCCGTCTACGTTAATAACCTGACCTGTTACATAGCTTGCCATATCTGATGCAAGGAATGCAACAACATCAGCAACATTATCGGTTGAACCGAATTTGCCAAGCGGTATAGCTTTAAAGTAATCTTGCTTTACTTCATCCGAAAGCTTATCTGTCATATCTGACGCAATAAAGCCCGGAGCTACAGCATTACATCTGATTCCTCTTGATGAAAGCTCTTTTGCTGTAGTCTTTGTAAGTCCTATAAGACCTGCTTTTGATGCACTATAATTTGCCTGACCGGCATTTCCCATAACACCTACTACGGATGATATGTTAATAATCGCACCGCTTCTCTGCTTCATCATAGGTCTTGACACTGCCTTTATACAATTAAAAGCACCCTTCAGGTTTATATCCATTACCAAGTCCCAATCGTCCTCGCTCATTCTGAGCATCAGACCGTCTCTTGTAACACCTGCATTATTTACGAATATATCTATTGAACCAAACTCTTTCATAGCAGCATCTATAAGTGCTGCTACATCATCTGTATTTCTTACGTCGCCCTTAACAACTATACAGCCTACACCAAGAGCTTTTATTTCCTCACAGGCGCTGTCAGCATAATCTGATGAAGGAATATCGTTAATTACTATATTTGCTCCAAATGATGCTAACTTCAAAGCTATCGCTTTGCCTATTCCTCTACCTGAACCTGTTATTATCGCTGTTTTTCCCTTTAACATTTTTACTCTCCTAATCCTTCAAGTGTTTTTTCAAGTGAAGCCATATCTTCAACGTTAAATATTTTTACATCTTTAGATATTTTCTTTATAAAGCCGCTTAATGCTTTACCCGGTCCTACTTCAATAAAAGTATCAACACCGTCAGCTATCATTTTTTTAATTGTATCCTCCCATAAAACAGATGTAGAAACCTGCTTTATAAGATACGGCTTTATATCGTCTTTACTTCCTACATAATCAGCTGTAACATTTGTTATAACAGGAATATTCATTTCTCCTACCGTTACATTTTGAAGCTCTTTAGCAAGCTTTTCACCTGCACCCGTAAGCATAGAACAGTGGAACGGTGCAGAAACCGCAAGCTTCATAGCACGCTTTGCACCCTTTGCAAGTGCAATTTCACAACACTTATCAACTGCAGCAACCTCTCCTGACACAACTATTTGTCCCGGGCAGTTGAAATTAGCCGGCTCACAAACGCCAACCTCCGAAGCTTCCTTACAGCATTCACGAACGTCCTCAGGAGTCAGTGCTAAAATAGCCGCCATAGCACCTACACCCACAGGAACTTCTTCCTGCATATACTTACCTCTTTTTCTTACAAGACGAACTCCGTCCTCAAAGTCAATCGAACCCGATGCAATGTGAGCTGAATATTCACCTAAGCTCAAGCCTGCAACTACATCCGGCTTTATACCCTTTTCTTCAAGAACTTTTAATGCCGCAATACTCATAGTAACGATTGTTGGCTGAGTATTTTCTGTAATCATAAGAGTTTCACTGTCACCATTAAAAATCATATCTTTAATGTCAAATCCCAAAGCCGCTGATGCATCGTCAAATACCTTTGCTGCACATTCAAAATTTTCTGCAAGCTCCTTACCCATGCCTACGCTCTGTGCACCCTGTCCTGCAAAAACAAATGCTAATTTTCCCATTACTTTACCTCACTTTAATTTATTCTGAATTACTTCAATTATAGTTTCTGTATTTTCAAAGTAGCTTTTTATTATATATGCACAAGGTTCAATTTTTGTAACCATAGCAGCAGACTGACCTGCCATAAGTGAGCCGTTTTTAACATCGCCTTCTTCAAATGCACGTCTTAATCCGCCAACACCAAGTGCTTCAATTTCTTCGGCACTTGCACCCTCTTTTTCAAGTCTTGCATATTCTTTTGTAAGATTATTTTTCAATGCTCTTACAGGTGCTCCTGTTGAACGTCCTGTAACAACTGCGTCTCTGTCCTTTGCCTTTATAACAGCTTCTTTATAATTTTCATGAGCGATACATTCAGTTGAGCATATAAATCTTGTTCCGACCTGTATTCCGTCTGCTCCAAGAGCAAAAGCTGCTACAGCACCTCTATTATCTGCAATTCCGCCTGCCGCAATAACTGGGATTTCCACTGCATCAACAACTTGAGGAACAAGTACCATTGTAGTAAGTTCTCCGATATGTCCGCCTGCTTCTGTACCCTCAGCTATAACCGCATCAGCGCCGTCTTTTTCCATTTTCTTTGCCATAGCAACCGATGCAATTACAGGCATGATTTTTATTCCTGCCTCTTTAAGTGCCGGAATGAATTTACCCGGATTACCCGCACCTGTTGCAACAACAGCCGGCTTTTCTTCTATAACCACCTGCATAACTTCTTCCGCAAACGGAGACATAAGCATTACATTTACGCCGAAGGGCTTATCGGTAAGTGTACGGCATTTTCTTATCTGTTCTCTTACAACCTCAGCCGGTGCACCTCCTGCAGCTATAAGTCCGAGTCCACCGCCATTTGAAACAGCAGCCGCAAGCTCAGCCGTGGCAACCCATGCCATACCGCCCTGTATAATCGGATATTCTATTCCTAATAATTTACACAATCTTGTATTCATTTTAATCTCCTCTTTATGCTTCTGTTATGTTTATATATTTTGCAATTTTCTCTGTTATTCCGCTGTCTACAAATTTCTTTGCCTGTTTTATTGCACTGAATACAGCCTTTGCATCTGATGAACCATGCCCCTTGATGACAGGCTTTTTCGTTCCCAAAAGAGGTGCTCCTCCATACTCACGGTAATCCATTTTCTTTCTGAATTCCGATATACCTTTTAATACAAACAATGCTCCAAGCTTTGAAAGTATACCTGATTTGAATATATTTTTAAGTTCCTTAGAAACGACACTTCCCATTCCTTCAACGGTCTTTAATATAACGTTCCCCACAAATCCGTCACAGGTTATAACATCCGCATTACCTTCCATAACGTCTCTGCCTTCAATGTTTCCTATAAAATTAACTGATGAATTTTTAAGTAGCGGAAAAGTTTCTTTTGTCAAACCATCACCTTTGCCTTCTTCTTCGCCGTTTGACATAAGTCCTACAGTTGGATTTTCTATATCCATGACTCCGTTCATGTAAATACTACCCATCATGGCAAACTGAACAATATTTTCAGGACGACAATTTGTATTTGCTCCTGCATCAATAAGCATTTTGGGACCTTTTGCTGTTGGAAGAAGAGTCGCAAGAGCAGGTCTCAAAACACCTTTTATACGTCCTACAATCAGTAACCCTGCCGCAAGCAATGCCCCCGTATTCCCCATTGAAAGCAGTGCATCACCTTCGTTATTTTTCAACAAATTTGCCGCAACGACAATTGAAGAATCTTTTTTACTTCTTACCGCCTTTGCCGGTTCTTCATAATTTGAAATAAAAGTTTCTGCATGGGCTATTGTTATTTTATCGGCAGGATATTTGTATTTCTTCATTTCAGATTCTATAATGTCTGTTTTTCCAACAAACACTACATCTATATCCAATTCATTAACAGCCTTTATTCCTGCCTCTATCGGTGCCTGCGGAGCATTATCTCCACCCATTGCATCAATTATAATTTTCACATTAAGCCTCCGTTGATGTCATATAGTTTTTAGTTCAAAACCTTTAAACTGAACTTCCCTCTGAACACTTCTACCATATTCGCTTTAATTATAACATGAACAATAAACTCATCACGTTTTTCTCTTATTACCGTAGATTTTGCAACAAGGCTTTCACCCGAATGAACTTCTTCTATATATTTCACATTTGCAACCTTCACTAAGGTCGAGGTTGCATCAATAACATTTACCGCTAAGTTTTCAGCAAAAGCGTAAATATATTGACTTTTTACAATATTTGTCCCTTCAAATACCATTCCATCATCTGTCTTTAAAACTGAAATTCCATCATGGAACACATTCAAATCAAGAAGCTCTCCCTCGGTATCGTTACCGTTTATTCCTTCCTCAGCCGCTGTCTTTACTCTTTCTCTGTATTCAGCAATTCCTAATTCTGCTCTGTCAAATCTGATAGTGGATATACTGACTCCAAAGGCCTTTGCAAGATCTTCATCCTTTAAAAAAGGATTCTCTTTTATCTTCCACGTCAAAGCATCGTGACGCTCTCTTTTTGAGTACCTCTGCAATCTGCACACTCCCTTCAAAACCCAAATTAGCAATTATTATTAGTATCAGGTACTAAATCTCACTGTAATGATAGTATCATATATTACGGTGCATTTCAAGTATTTTTTTTTATTTTTTTAAATATTGGTTATTTTGCCGAATATAACCAACTACATTAAATGAAAATATTATATTTTTTTACATTCTGCACAATGCACAAAAAACGGAGTCATCCGTTCAAGATAGCTCCGTTAAATACATTATATAATTTCCACATCGTTTGTATCGTCAGGAATATTATCAGGAATATCCTCATCTTCATCTGTAACAAGCTCCATTCGGTTTATTGATACCTCATAAGCTGTTTTTGTAATAACCTCATCCTCAGAAATACGCTTCTGATAATTTCTTGACTGAATTCTTCCCCACAGCTTTACATTATCACCTACATTTAAGTTTTTAGCAAACCTTGCATTTCTTCCCCATGCGATAATTGGAATATAGTCAGACTTATTATAGCTTCTGTTAACTGCAAGCAATATATCTGTTATCTCTCTCCCAAAAGGAGTAGTACGGTATACAGGCGGCTTGCATATATATCCGTTTAAGTATAATGCATTAGGATTTTTGTTTTCGTCCTCTTCATAATGGCATATATCCTTAGCAAAAACTGTAAGCACTAATCTGTTTTCTCCGTTTTCATAGCTGTTATAAGAACGGAACTGACCGGTTATCTCAACCTTGTCACCCTTCTGATAGCTGTTATCCATTATAAGTCTTTCAGAAATCATAATACGAACACTGTCGTTCGCACCACTAAGACGAGGTATACTTACAGAAAAAGTATAAAATTTTTCAGCATATATTTCGTGATTCAGTATAAAATCGTCCTCTATCGTACCTATTACCGTTGCCTGATTATTTGTATTATCCATTTCAAATCCTCCTTGGTTTTTAATCACTAATTATATTTATTCAATCAAACAGTAATTTATGACTTATTTTTCTATTTAAGTTTAATTTTACATTGTTATATTAATTCCAATTTAAGAATTATTATACATATATTATATATTAAAAATGTAAATAAAATATAAACAGCGGTTGAATTTTTTATAAATTTACTAAAAAGAGAACAGCATTACGCCATTCTCTAATTTATTCCAAATATTATCATAGCTATATTAAAATATATCAATAGTGATGTACTGTCTATTATAGTCGCCATAAGCGGTGATGCCGCAAGTGCAGGGTCAATGCCAATTTTTTCTGCACACATAGGTAATACAGCTCCTATAAGCTTTGATATAATAACAGTTGCTATTATAGAAAGGGCTATTGTTACAGAAAGCAACAAATCATGACTGTACATTAAATATATACGAACGCCGTTTACAATCGCCAAAATACTGCTTACTATAATTGATATTTTGAACTCTTTAAAAACCACCTTAAAGAAATCCGAAAAACGAATTTCCCCTAAGGCAAGACCCCTGATTATAAGTGTTGAGCTTTGTGCTCCGGAATTACCTCCCGTACCCATTATCATAGGCATAAAAGATATTAAAAGCGGAATAGCTTCAAACGCAGTCTCATATTTTAGAGTTATCATTCCTGTAACAGTAGAGCTTATCATAAGTATCAGCAACCATCTAATACGGCTCCTTGCGTGTTTTAAAACACCTGTTCTGAAATAAGTATCTTCATTCGGTGCAATAGCCGCCATTTTTGTTACGTCCTCAGTATTTACATCCTGAATTACGTCCATTACATCGTCAAAAGTTACGATTCCCAAAAGCCGTTCATCCTTGTCAGTTACAGGCAAAGCCAGAAAATCATATTTCTGGAACATATTAGCTACAACTTCCCTATCTTCTGTTGTTTCTACACTTATAAGATTTGTTTCCATTATATCGCCAATCTTCTCATCATCTTCTGCAAGAAACAAATCCTTTACCGAAACAATTCCGATTAATTTTCTGTTTTCAGTAACATAACAAGTATATATGGTTTCTTTATTTACTCCTATTCTTCTGATTTTCTCAAAAGACTCAGCAACCGTCATGTCTTTATGCAAACTTACATACTCAATCGTCATGATTGAGCCGGCACTGTCTTTGGGGTAGCTTAAAATCTCATTTATTACTTTACGGTCACCCGTGGAAGAGTTCTTCAAAATCCTTGCAACAACATTTGCCGGAAGCTCTTCTATTATATCAACAGTATCATCAATAAAAGACTGAGCCAAAAACTCTTTAAGCTCCGCATCTGAAAACGCAGAAATGAGATAAGTTTGCATATCAGTATTCATAAAAGTAAAAACCTCTGCTGATAAATCCTTTGGCAAAAGCCTGTACAAAATCAGGAACTCCCTATGTTCTTCAAATTTATCTCCAAAAAGTTCTTCAAAAACTATAGCCAAATCGGCGGCGTTTTGTTCACTTATCAGCTCTTTTAATGATGCATATTTCTTTTCTTCAAGCAACTGCGATATTAATTCAAGCAAATCAGTCATATTTACGCCTCCGTTCTTTTATAATTTATTTTACAGCAAAATGGTCAGGACGCTCATCTCTTAGTCCGAAATAATACAGAATAGCTTCAACAGTTCTTCTTGAAGCATCTCCGTCTCCGTAAGGGTTTGCAGAATGAGCCATTTTATTATATGCTTCCTCGCTCTCAAGCAATTCCTCTGCAAGAGAAATTATCACATCCTTATCAACGCCTGCAATCTTTACAGTTCCTGCCGCAACAGCCTCAGGACGTTCCGTTTCTTTTCTCAAAACCAAAACAGGTTTAGCAAGTGCCGGAGCTTCCTCCTGAATGCCACCGCTGTCCGTCATAACCATAAAGCTTCTTGCCATTGCATTATGCAAATCTTCAACGTCTAACGGTTCTATAAGATGAACTCTGTCCAAATCTCCTAAAATCCCGAATGCCGTTTCTCTTACAGCAGGATTTAAGTGTACCGGATATACAAGCTCAACATCATCATATTTTGTTACAATATGCTTTAATGCATTACATATATTCTCAAGCGGTTCTCCAAGATTTTCACGCCTGTGTGCTGTTACAATTATTACACGTCTGTTATCAAAATCTATTGAATTTAAAGTATCCTCTTTAAATTTATATCCGTCCTTTACTGTTGTTTTTAATGCATCTATTACAGTGTTACCTGTAATAAAGATAGTATCATCGGATACATTTTCCTTTAGAAGATTCAATCTATTCTGCTCGGTAGGAGAAAAATTCAAATCCGATATACGTCCTGTAAGCTGACGGTTCATTTCCTCAGGGAACGGCGAATATTTATCATAGGTTCTAAGTCCTGCCTCAACGTGCCCTACCTTAACCTGATTATAGAATGCAGCTAATGCCGCAACAAAGCTTGTTGAAGTATCTCCGTGTACAAGCACAATATCAGGCTGTTCCTTTTTTATTACCTCATCAAGACCTTCAAGAACTCTTGTCGTAATCCCGATAAGCGTCTGACGTGTTTTCATTATATCCAAATCATAATCAGGAGTTAAATTAAAAATCTCAAGGACCTGATCAAGCATTTGTCTATGCTGTGCAGTAACACATACAACTGATTCTATGTTATCGTATTTCTTTAATTCAATAGCAAGCGGTGCCATCTTTATTGCTTCCGGTCTTGTACCGAATACTGTCATAACTTTTATTTTTTTCATTTAATTTTCCTCCTCGCTGTCATCCTCTGTTTTTTCTATATGGTGAACGTAACTGTTTTTTCCTAAAAGAGACCCAATAAGAAGAAGTATTAATACACATATAAGCAGAATCATTGCTCTTAATGCTCCGTTTTCTGCAAGAAGCACTGCCGTTATTCCCAAAACACCGCTTATAGCATATAAAATAAATACTGTCTGTTTTTGAGAAAATCCCATATCTATAAGCCTGTGGTGGAGATGCCCTCTGTCTGCTACCATTGGGCTTTTTCCCGTTGCCATTCTTCTTATCATCGCAAAGCTTGCATCAAACAATGGCAATCCCAAAACAAGCAGTGGAACTGCAAATGAAATTACAGCATAGCTCTTAAACATTCCCTGAATAGATAACGTCGAAAGCATAAATCCCAAAAACGTTGAACCGGTATCACCCATAAATATTTTTGCAGGATTAAAATTAAACGGCAAAAATCCAAAGCACGATCCCATTATGGCAATACCTAAAATAGCTATTGAATACTCTCCTACTCGCATTGCTATAAACACAAGCGAAACTGACATTATTGCACTTACCCCGGCAGCCAAGCCATCAAGACCGTCTATAAAATTAACTGCATTTGTAATAAATACTATCCATACAACTGTTATAACGATAGAAAACCAAGACGGCAAAACCCAATAGGGATTATCGCTGAAAATATTAGGATTAGTAAAAACATCTATTTTTATGTCTCCTGCATATATTACAACAAGTGCCGCTATTATCTGTATAACAAACTTCAGTTTAGCATCAAGAACACGGCAGTCATCAATGATTCCCATAACCACAATTATGGCAGCTCCGCACAACGTGCCGATTAAAGCTCTTGACATTTCTCCAAAACAAAGAGTTGCAACAATAAAACCAAAAACAATAGCAAGTCCACCAAGAAGCGGCGTAGGCTTTTTATGCATACGACGTTTGTCCTTTGGGACATCTACAGCACCGATTTTAAAAGCTAATCTTCTTACAAGCGGTGTTGTTGCAAATGTGAAAACAAATGATATTATAAACGCAAATATCATATATAAAATCTGTTGTGTTTCCATTTTTACCTCCGTTTATCTCTGAACAAATCCAACCTTTTTATAAACCTTATTCATAGTTCTGCGTGAAATCGAATACGCCTTCTGTACCCCTTCTTCGCAAATTTTATTCAGATATTCTTTATCCTGAATAATCTTATCATACTCAGTACGAACCGGTTTTATCATCTCAACTACAGCTTCTGCAACATCATTTTTGAATGTTCCATAGCCCTGCGAAGAATATTCCTGTGCAACAGCTTCTACAGTTTTACCTGTTACAGCAGCCATTATCGTAAGCAAATTATTTACACCCGCTTTTGTTTCATCATTCTCACGATATTCAATAACTCCCTCACTGTCCGTAACTGCACTCTTTATCTTTTTGGATATTACATTAAAGTCATCCATCATGGAAATATAAGCCTTTGGATTTTCGTCTGATTTTGACATTTTCTTAGTCGGCTCCTGCAGACTCATAATCTTTGCTCCTGCCTTAGGCAAAAATCCTTCAGGAATTTTAAACACATCACCGTATATTCCATTAAAACGCTGAGCAATATCACGACATATCTCTATATGCTGCATCTGATCCTTACCCACAGGCACCAAATCAGTCTGATATAACAAAATATCAGCAGCCATAAGTACAGGATAAGTAAATAATCCTGCATTTATATTATCGGCGTGCTTTGCAGATTTATCCTTAAATTGAGTCATCCTCTGCAATTCTCCCATATAAGTATAGCAGTTCAATACCCAACCAAGCTCAGCATGATGCGGATTATGCGACTGAACAAACAATATATTTTTTTCAGGGTCTATTCCGCAGGCTATATACAAAGCCAAAAGCTCAAGCGTTCTTTTTCTAAGTTCTGCCGGAGTCTGACGAACAGTGATTGAATGTAAATCCATCATGGCATAAATACATTCATAATCATTCTGCAAGTCAACCCAGTTCTTTATCGCACCCAGATAATTACCGAGTGTGATATTGCCTGATGGCTGAACTCCCGAAAATATCCTATTTTTTTCTTCCATCATATTTCTCCTTAATCTAAAATTTCATGAAGTGCTTCACCCAAACGCTTTATTCCCTCTTCTATCTTTTCAGGTGTAGCAGATGAATAATTCAATCTGAACATATTTGAAGGTGCTTTCATATCTATTGCAAAGTTTGAACCCGGCACAATAGCAACCTTCTTTTCAAGAGCCTTATCAACAACAGGTGTTATATCCTCAAGCTCAGGGCATTCGCACCAAAGGAATATACCACCATCAGGAACAGTCCACTTAACCTTACCTGCAGGGAAATATTTTTCCATTGCTTCAAGCATTACTGCACACTTTGTTCCGTATAATTCTCTGTTCTTTTCTATATAACTGTCAATATTATACTTCTTCATAAATTCCACACACATAAGCTGCGTGATAACAGGAGTATGTACGTCATTTACCTGTTTCAAGATTTCAATTTTTGAAACAAGCTCCGATGCTGCAATTATGTATCCAAGACGCATACCCGGTGATAAAATCTTAGAGAATGAACCTGCATATATTACCCTGTTCTCTGTATCAAGCGATTTAATTGTAGGAAGCTCCTCACCCTTAAATCTTAAATCTCCGTATGGATTATCTTCAAGAACCAATACATCATACTGATTTGCAAGCTCTATTAAACGTTGTCTCTTTTGCAGTGACATGGTTGTTCCTGTAGGATTCTGGAATGTAGGGATAGTGTAAATCATTTTTACATTATCGTTATTCTTAAGAGCCTCCTCAAGAGCCTCCATATTCATTCCGTCATCATCAACCTTAACACCTACAAGCTCTGCTTCATATGTTCTGAACGCATTAAGGCTTCCGATAAAGCTTGGGCTTTCAACAATTATTTTATCTCCCTTGTTTATAAGTGCCTTTGCAGTTAAATCAATACCCTGATTTGCGCCTGTCATGATTATAACCTCATCATCAGGCTTTACTGCATTAACCTTTTTTGCTCTTGAAATAGCACATTCCTTCATTTCCGGAACGCCGTCTGTTGTTCCGTACTGTAAAGCTCTTGTAGGACTTGTCATTAGAATCTTTCCGGCTATCTTTGAAAGCTCTTCGCTTGGGAACAGCTCAGACGCCGGATTTCCGCCTGCAAGCGAAATAATTTCCGGGTCTGCCATACGCTTAAACATTTCTCTTATTGCTGAGCCTTTCATTGGCTTTACTCTATCTGCATAAAATTTTTCGTAATTCATTTTTATACTTCCTTTCAATTTTGCTTTTTTGCCCAACTGTCTTTTAACCCTACCGCACGATTAAAAATAAGCTTATCAGCTGTTGAATCAGTGTCAACACAGAAATATCCCTGACGCATAAACTGGAATGAATCTCCGGCTTTTAAATCAGTCATTGTGCTTTCAACCTTTGCATTTTCTAATACAATCATTGACTGTGGATTCAGATTCTCAGTAAAATCTCCGACATTGCTTTCGTCAGATGGATTTTCAACATTAAATAATCTGTCATACAAACGAACCTCAGCATTAATTGCATGAGCTGCACTCACCCAATGAATAGTACCCTTTACCTTACGCCCGTCAGGAGTCTGACCGCCCTTTGATTCAGGGTCATAGGTACAGTGAACCTCAACAACCTTGCCGTTTTCATCTTTCACACAGCTTGTTGCACTAACATAATAAGCACCCTTCAAACGAACCTCGTTTCCGATTTTCATTCTGAAATACTTATTTGGAGCTTCTTCCATAAAATCATCTTCTTCGATGTAAAGCTCTTTTGAAAACTCAACCTTTCTTGTTCCCATTGAAGGATCTTCAGGATTTACTTCTACTTCAATTTCTTCAACCAAATCCTCAGGATAATTATCAATAACAAGCTTTATAGGATTTAAAACTGCCATAGCTCTTGGAGCCTTTTTGTTTAAATCTTCTCTCAGGCATGCTTCAAGCAAAGCAAAATCAATTACACTGTTTGCTTTTGACACACCGATTCTTTCGCAAAAATCACGAATAGCTGCCGGCGTATAACCTCTTCTTCTCATACCGCAAAGAGTCGACATTCTTGGGTCATCCCATCCCGAAACAATATTGTCTTTTACAAGTCTTAAACACTTTCTCTTACTTGTAAGAGTATAGTTCAGATTCATTCTTGCAAACTCAATCTGACGTGAAGGAGCTTCATATCCTATTTCTTTTAATACCCAGTCATAAAGCGGTCTGTGATCTTCAAATTCAAGCGAACAAAGTGAATGAGTTACACCCTCAACCGTATCTGAAATAGGATGTGCAAAGTCGTACATAGGATATACAAGCCACTTATCGCCTGTTCTGTGATGATGTGCTCTCATAATTCTGTAGATAACAGGGTCACGCATGTTCAAATTTGGCGAAGCCATATCAATTTTCGCTCTTAACACCTTTGAACCGTCAGGAAATTCTCCGTCAGTCATACGCTTGAATAAATCAAGATTTTCTTCAACACTTCTGTCTCTGTACGGGCTGTTTTTACCCGGTTCTGTAAGGGTTCCTCTGTATTCTCTGATTTCATCTGCTGATAAATCACATACGAAAGCCTTGCCTTTTTCTATAAGTTTGATTGCAGCTTCATATATTGCATCAAAATAGTCAGAAGCATACAAAACCTTATTCCACTTGAAGCCAAGCCACTCTATGTCCTGCATAATAGCATCAACATATTCAGTGTCCTCTTTTGTTGGGTTGGTATCATCAAGACGAAGATTACATTCCCCTTTATACTTTTCTGCCATACCGAAATCTATGCATATAGCTTTTGCATGACCTACATGAAGGTAACCGTTAGGCTCCGGCGGAAATCTTGTCTGAACGTGATCATATACCTTTGCTTCTAAATCCTTATCTATTGCTTCTTCTATAAAATTTCTGCTGAAAACTTCATCCATGTTTTTATTATCCTTTCTGTTATCTCAAAACTTCAATAGCAGCGTCAAGACGCTTCATAACTTCATCTGTTCCTAAAGTCTGTAATATTTCGTATAAATCAGGAGTCATTCTTCTTCCTGTTACAGCCACTCTTATTACTCCTGCAACATCACCTACATGGCCCTTGAATTCTTCTGGATTCTTTTTATAGAACTTCGGTGTCTTTGCATAGCCCATTCCTTCTGCCATATCACGAAGTCTTGGGAACCAATCATCTGATGAGTCATTTTCGTCATAGACTTCTTTATATTTTTCTATAATCTCTATCATATCTTCCTTTGAAAGATTGTCTGCAAAATCACGTTGCTTATCCCAAAGCTCATCATAGAAATAAGATACATAGTTTTCTACATCTTCCCATTTTCCTATATCCTTACGCGGCTTTTCGTTTCCTCTTTCAATCGCAAATATTGCCTTAGCATATTCTTCATTATCAATAAGATGCGTATAAAGCTTTGTATTATATTCCTTCGCCCATTCAACAGTTAAGTCAAATACCTCTTCTGCACTTAGCTTGCAAATATAATTTTTCGAAACATCGTTAAGCTTAACAAGATCAAACAAAGCTCCTGCTTTACTCATCTTTGACAACGAGAACTTGAATTCATCCTGTTCAGCATCAGGATTTTCCATTCTCCATTCCTCAAAATTGGAATTTGCTATTGTAAGAAGATATTCTATAACTGCCTTTACAGGATAGCCTGTTTCTTTATAATAGTCAACAGCTGCTTCAGGGTCCTTTCTCTTTGAAAGCTTACGCTTGCCGCCTGTTTCCTCATCCTCCTTTTGAACAGGAGCGATATGAGCATATCTTGGGGCTTCAAAACCAAGCACAGAGAATAACTGCAAATGAATCGGCGTTGATGAAATCCATTCGTCACCTCTTGTTACATCAGTTGTACGCATAAGATGGTCGTCTACTGCATGAGCAAAATGATATGTAGGCGTTCCATCCTTCTTTAGCAATACAACATCAAGAATATTTTCAGGCATTTCAATTCTGCCTTTAATTAAATCCTCGAATGCAATTCTGTTGTCTTCTTTTCCCGGAGAATTCAGTCTTACAACATATTCTTCGCCATTATCAATTCTGCTTTTTGCTTCTTCATATGAAATGCTTCTGTATTTTGCAAATTCACCATAGATACCCGGAAGCTTTTTATCTGCTTCCTGCTTAGCTCTTATATCACTTATTTCGTCCTCTGTCATAAAGCACGGATATGCAAGCCCTTGCTTTACAAGCTCTTTTACATATGCTTGATATATAGGTGTTCTTTGACTTTGAATGTAAGGTCCGTAATTACCCTTGCTTTCTGTTTCGCTAAGCATACCTTCGTCAATCTCTATACCAAAGTCGTTAAGACCGTTAACCATACCACTTACGCCGTTTTCAACCTCACGTTTTTTATCGGTATCCTCTATTCTCAAAAAGAACACGCCGTCAGTTGCCATAGCTGTTCTTTTTGCAACAAGCGCAGCAAATAAGCTTCCCATATGCAAAAAGCCTGTAGGGCTTGGTGCAAATCTTGTTACCTTTGCACCCTCAGGTAAATCACGCTTTGGATACTCCTTTTCAAAATCCTCAGGAGTTTTAGTTATATCCGGAAACAACAGCTCCGCCATCATTTGTTTATCGTCCATTTTCATAATCCTTTCATTTTTACTCATAAAATTCCATTATCTTATATTATATAATCAGTGAATAATATAGATGCCGCCTGATTAAGCAGAAATTTTCACCTGATTATACCATAATTACTCATTATATATTGTACCACACTGCAGTGTAAATTGTCAATTACAATATATTTTTTTTATCATCAAAAGTTTCATTTTCATCAAACCTCACAAATTGAAATCTGTAAAAAATTTATTTATTATGATTGATTTATATTATTTAGAATATGCTATAATAGTATTTGCATGTTCGTTTGCTATTATAAGTCCGTACCTCTACGTCTTCATACCTGTTTTACTTGGCTCTTCTTCAGCATTATTACTGCATTGCGACATAAACTGATTTATGATATGTTTAAAGAACCCAAGAATCAAAACTCTTTTCATATGTTCATCAAGTTCCGGATAAATTCCCGGACTTCTCTTCTTATATAACACAACACCATAAAAATATTTTTTTATAGGAGGATTTCTGTTTATAGGCAATCATTATATACACTTTTAAGAAATCTTAATCAAAATTTAATATACATCAATCAAAAATTGCTGTTGTCTTTAAAGTTCGATTCAAACCATATTCTTTAGTTGTTACCCCTGTAACTTTTTTAAAAACAGTATAGAAATATTTAATATCCTTAAATCCGCAAAGCGTGGCGATTTCCTCTCTGGTATAATCACCGCTGCCAATTAAGAGCATAGCCTTTTCAATTCTTTTTTTCTGAATATATTTAACGGGAGTTGTGCCGTATTCCTTAATGAAAATTCTGTTAAAATACGCACGACTAACATTTGCCAATTTTGATGCATATGCCAAAGAAAGATCGGTGTCAGAAAGGTGAACATTAATATAGTCAACAGATTTTTTTATAATGCTGCTCTCATCCGCCTGCATAATAAAATCGCATCTGGAAATTATTTCGTAAAGAAGCGACATACAGGTGTATTCGAAGTTTTTCTCTTTTTTAGTCCATAGCTTATATGCTTTTTCAAAAAATCCACATACTTCATCGCGGTTACTAGGAGTATAGAGACAAATTTCTTTGGGAGCTGATCCGAAAACATCAAGATGAAAACAAACAATTTCTTCCCTTTCTACACATATCTGCGAATAACTTGAACCCTTAGGGATATATAAAATATCGCCACGCTTCACAGTAATATTTTTTCCATCAAAAAAAAATGTGCTCTTTCCGGAAAGCCTACATCCCAAAATAAAACTTTCTTTGTTTTTAGTGATAAATTTACACTTTTCTTTTCTTTTCAAATTCAAAATTTCAAAAATATTAAAATTTAAACATTTGTTCATTATACAAAATCCCCCTTCCGCTTATTTTGATTATATCATATTATTTTAAAAAAAGCAACTGTATATTATTTTAAACTTTTTGTATATATTTGTGGGTTGTCAACAGCACCTTCTATTGATATAATTAATACATTAAACAAGAAACGAGGAACTAAGACTATGAATTTTAATGTTAGAGATGAAATAATTGCATTAACTCCGCAATGGAAGGGCGAAAGACTTTCCGATGGAAGACCAAAGGTTGAAGAAAAATATTTAAAGGCACTAAAAACTTTAACTTTAGAGGAAGTGTGGAAACCTATATTTGTCAAAGGCTATGAAAGTCAGTTTGAAGGAAGACTTCACACTCTTCACGATGACGGCAGAAAGCTTATCGGTCGAGCAATAACTGCAACCTTCTGCCCATTCCGTCCTGACCTTGACGAGGTAACAAAGGATATAGGCAGAAGTGAAAAAAGAACAGGTACATATAATCAGTGGGTAATAGATAGTCTTGGCGAGTATGATGTGCCTGTAATTGATATGTATGATAAAATATATAAGGGTACATTTTTAGGCGGGAATCTAACAACTGCGATAAAGAATAAGACAAAGAACCAAAACGGCGGTGCAGTAATCTGGGGCGGTGTTCGTGATACTGAACAGATGAAAAAGATTGAAGATACCCAGGTTTATTACAGAGGAATTGACCCGACTCCTATACGTGATTTCATTATGACAGGATTCAATACAGTCACGAGAATTGGAAATGCTGTGTGTCTTCCGGGTGATGTTGTATTCGGTGCAGGCGGCGGAGTGCTTTTCATACCGAGTCATCTTGTTGCTGAGGTTGTTGGCGGTGCTGCAAAAACGCAGGTTAAGGACCTTTTTGGCTTTGAAATGATTAGCCTAAATAAGTTTACAACTGCACAGATTGATAAAAACACATGGACCAAAGATATGCTTGATTTACTAATGGACTTTATTGAAAAAGATGACAGGGCCGCAGAATACCGTGGTCTTGACTGGACGGAGGAATACGACCTTGCAATCAATGGTGACCCAAATGATACACAATCAGCACTTTAATTTTTATATTGCTTCATGCAGTACGGATGGTGGTATTCTATTTTGTAAGTTCTTAAAAGATGGTGTAAAAATTTTAGATAAAACTCATCTTGATAGACCTATGTATATGATAAAAAATGATAGCAAAATGCATATTTTGTTGCGTGACCCTTATAACATAAATGAGAGCAGTCTTGTTTCTTTTACCCAGAAGAATGGCTTTTTAACACAAAGGGAAAAAATCATTTCAACAAAGGGAAGTGTTGCTTGTCATTTGTGTTATTTAAATAATGCCATTTACTGTGTGAACTATCTTTCAGGAAATGTGGTTAAGCTTCCTGAAACTATAATATCTCATAAAGGTCACGGAATAGACCCCAAAAGACAGGAAATGCCCCATACACACTATATAAATACCTTTGATGGAAAATATCTTCTTTGTACCGATTTAGGAACTGATGAAATTTACACCTATGACAAGGATTTGAATGAAATTTCAAGAATTAAGCTCTTAGACGGACACGGTCCTAGGCATTTGGATTTTTCAAATGGTAAAGTTTACTGTTTAAATGAACTTAAATCAACACTATCAATTCTTGATTACAACAGCGGAAGTCTTATTTTAAAAGAAACTATAAGCGTACTTCCCGAAGACTATACAGGTCAAAGCACAGCTGCAGCAATAAGGTCAAAAGATGGATTTATATACACATCAAACAGAGGTCATAACTCAATTTCTGTATTAAAACCTGATGAAGACAGCGTAAAACTTATAAAAACTGTTGATTGTGGAGGAGTGTATCCGAGAGATTTCAACATTTTTGGAGATGTATTAGTTTGTGCCAACGAACTTAGTGATAATGTGACATTTTTTCAGTTAATAAATGGAATTCCCGAAAAACTTGATGTTGAAATTAATATAAAATCACCTATTTGCATAATTTGAAAGGATTAGATATGAAAAAAGTATTAATAACTGGCGCAAGCCGTGGCATTGGAAAAGAAATCGCAAAAAAACTTGCACAAAGTGGGTTTATTGTTTACATAAACTATGTAAACGATGATAAAAAAGCAATAGACACAAAAAAGGAAATCGAAAATGCAGGCGGGAAATGCATTCTGGCACAAGCAGATTTAAAAGAAATTGATTGTGCTCAAAAACTTTATGAACAAACAGGAAATATTGATGTCTTAGTTCTTAATGCCTCGGTACAGTACAGACAAAAATGGGACAAAATAACTCTAAATGAATTTGACGCACAAATAAACTGTAATTTTAGAAGCGCTCTCCTGCTTATACAAAAATATGCAAATAAAATGTGCGAAAATAATTGGGGTAGGATTATAACCATAGGAAGCGTTCAAGAAAGAATCCCCCACCCTGATATGCTGGTTTATTCATCAGCAAAAGCGGCACTCACACTTATGGCAAAGTCGCTTGCCCTGCAATTTGCAAAAGACGGAGTTACCGTAAATTCCGTTGCTCAGGTGTAATCTATACTGACAGAAATACCGAAGAATTGTCAGATAAAACTTACGCACAAAGTGTAGTATCAAAAATCCCAATGGGCTTCTGCGGAGAAGCATCTGATTGCGCAGGAATAATAGACTTTCTTTGCACTGACGATGCACGCTATATTACAGGACAAAACATTTTTGTTGACGGAGGTATGGGAATAAAATGATACTATCCGATTATTTTTATAGTAAAAAAGATATAACTTGGGATTACGCAGTACAGTGCGGTGTCAAAAAGGGTGTTATTCGCCTGCCTGAAACTGAAGAATTTGATATTACTAATTTTTCACACTGGAAAGAAATACATAAAAACTTTACTGATTTCGGCATTGACCCTATTGTTATTGAGCCTATGCCAAACATACTCCATGACCACATAAAAATTGGCGATGAAAAGCGTGATGAGTGTATTGAAAAGGTTATTAAGATGTTTCCTATTATGGAAATCTTAAATATTGGCACTATATGCTTTAACTTTATGGCACACATTGGCTGGTTGAGAACAAGCTCAGATATAAAAGAGCGTGGTGGAGCCTATGTTACCGGCTTTGACATAAATGACTTTGTACCTGATAAAAAGGAAATTTCAGAATATAGACTATGGGAGAATTACGAATATTTTATAAAAGCTGTGCTTCCATATGCCGAAAAACACGGCATAAAGCTTGCTCTTCATCCTGATGACCCACCGATAAATAAGCTTGGCAGTGTATCGAGAATTCTGACTAGCTACGAAAATATAAACAAAGCTATTAATATGATTAAAAGTGATAGCTTAGGTGTAACCATGTGTCAGGCAACGTTCCATATGATGGGCGAAGACTTATACGAAATCATTCCAAAACTTTCAAATAAAATTTTCTTTATTCATTTTAGGAACGCAGCAGGAAATAAAAACAATTTCCGCGAAACTTTCCACGACAATGGTGAAATTAATATGGCAGATATTTTAAGGCTTTACAAAAAAATGTGGTGTTGATGTTCCTATTCGTGTTGACCACGTCCCCACTATGGCAGGTGAAACCAGAAGAGATGGTTATGCAGCACTTGGGAGACTTTTCGCCATTGGTTACTTAAAAGGAATTATGGATAGCATTTAATATGAAAAGATATGCTGAGTGCTGAATTAATCAAAAAAAAAATACATAATACTATGACAAGAATATATTCATGTGTTAACTTAATCTTGAAAAAATATATAAGGAGATATATAAATGGGATACTTTAAAATAATAGAAATTTTGTCTAAATCAATGGTCACAAAAGATGGATTTCAACGAATCGATATTGAGTATGAGAGTTCAGACAACATATCACTATTTCTTTCCGTTTATGACGAAAATAAAGAAATTATAAAAGATGTTTCATTAAGAATTTCAAGCGGTAACAGAAAGGTTTGTGCATATATCCTTGCTACCGATAAAACCTTTGAAGCTAAATGGGTTTTAAAGGATAAGGACGGAAATGTTGCAGACAGTATGACTGCAATATGGAAAAAGCCAAGAGATTGGACATTTTATGTTATGATTTCATCTCATACTGATATCGGGCTCCACAACTCACAGTATTTTCAAAGGTATAAAAGCGAAGAATTTTTAGACCAGGCAATGGAGCTTTGCGATGAAACGGACAACCGTAATGAAAATGATAGATACCGATATACTATGGAAGGAACTTGGTTTTGGAATAACTACGGAATGGACAGAGGCACTAATGCTGCCAAAGAAGTAGTAAAAAGCTACATCAAGTCTGATAAAATCGGTGTATGCGGTGGCGTAGCAGGAAACTTTATTCAGCTTTATGGCTTAGAAGAAATGTGCCGTAGCACATATGAAAAACAACGTCTAAAAAAAGATTGGGATATTGAAACCGAGACAATCTGTATGATAGATAATAATGGTCTTCCCTGGTCAATGGTTGCGCCATATTGCGAAGCCGGATACAAAAATATGATCTTTGCTCCTAACCAGTGGGCTCCTATAAACTCAACCATTTGGGAAATGGATGGTAGTAAAGACTCTCCCGCCCATAATCCTGACGCCAACGGCGGTGGCTCAAGAATTGATGTTCGATACGACTCAGATTTGCCTATGGTATTTTACTGGCAAGGCAAAAATGATAATGAGAAAATACTTGTATGGTGCAGTACACAGTATGATCACGGCGGCTCTGCTTTTAACCTTGTACCAATATGTCTAGGGCCACGTTTTGCTGCCATTAAGGAACTCGAAGACGGCATGGCAAAGCAGTTATCGATTCTGGAAAAAAATATCCCTACGATATATGGTTTCTTGCTTGCTACGGCGATGACCAAGAGCCCAATATAAATCTTACAGATTTATTTAGTGCGTTTAATCAAAAGTGGAAAATACCCAAAATCAGAACTATGGGTAATCCTGATTTACCATTTAATATTTTAAGAAAAAAATTTGACAGTCAAATTCCTGTCTTAAAAGGTGATATAACCGGCGGATGGTACAGACTCCCCACATCAACAGCAGAGCTTACTGCGCAAAAATTCGCTGTCGACAGAAAGCTTCCAAATGCAGAAAAATGGTCAACGATAGCAACATTAATTGATGAAAACTATACTTATCCCGCAACAGAATTTAGACGTGCGTGGGATTGCCTTTTATGGAATGATGAGCATTCATATGGTGCAAGCGGCTACCAAGGGAGAAGGGTCTATGAGACATGGATGCAACACAGGGATTGGATAAACAAGGCAGAAGAAGTAGCAGAACTTGAACATAAAAAGGCCTTGAAGACTATTTCTTCACATATCACCTCAACAGGCTCGAATACCGTTGTATTTAATCCAACTGCACAAAAAAGAAGGGAACTCGTAATTCATGAAAAAGATGAAAAAATAGCCATCGCTGACATTCCCCCATTTGGATATACAACCATTTCAAATGATGAATTTAAATATAGTAAAAAATCAGTATATGAAGGCGACGCACCAACTATTGAAAATAAATACTATAGAGTTTCCTTTGCCGACAATGGTTCAGTAAAATCAATTTTTGACAAGGTATTAAAAAAAGAGCTTTTAAAAACAAATGCAGCATTTTTGGCAAATGAATTGATTTATACACAAGATAACCATATAAGCTATTCTGTTCCGGAAAAGGCAAAATTTGAGGTTTGGACGCAAAAAGAACGAACAATTGTTTTAATTAAAACAGTTCACAAAATGTTAGGCGCAGAAATTGAAATTACAATAACTCTGCCATCTCACGAAAAGCGTATTGAGTTTGAAAACAAAATTCACCATGCAAAAGATTTGGTGAACAAGAACAGATATTATCGTTATGGTTATTACTCTTTCCCTTTTAATGTTTCAAGAAGCAGAAGATATTGTAACTTGAATGGTTGTGTGGCAGAGTATGGGAAAGATGTAACAGGACATGGAACAGATACCTATATGGCAACAAGTGAATGGTGTTGTGCAGAAAATAATGACTTTGGTGTCGCCCTTTTTCAGCTTGATAGCCAGCTTATAGAGTTTGATAAAATCCACCCTGACAAAACAGATTATGGCAATTTAGGAGCTGGCTCTGAAGTTTATTCTCACATTTTTTGCGATTGGTTACAAATGCATGTTCCGGGAGGAAGCCATCTAGACTACAATTTCAGATATGCGATAACCTCATATGCCGGAAACTTCCAGAAAGCAAAAATTCCACAAATGGCAGAAAGGTTTTCAAATCCTATTGACACCATAGATATAGGAGCACAAAAAGGTACACTTCCTGAAAAAAGCTATAGCTTTATGAGCATAAATAAAGATTTAAGACTAATTTGCTTAAAGCGCGCTGAAGACGGAAATGGAATAATAGCAAGACTTTACGGTAATGCAAAATCTTCCAACATAAAAATGAATATTGCGAATGATTTAAAAATAGAAAGAGTTTGCATAGATGAGTCACCCCTTGACAACCAAAACTCATGCATTGATGGCTTTTTGACATACAGGCTAAAAAAGGACGGACTAAGCTTAAATATTCGCGAAACTAAAGAACTTAAAGGTGAAAATGGTGCACCCGCTCCCATCGGCTCGGTTTATACCGGTCTGATTACAAAGCCATGCGCCACATGCGGCGAACTTTCCGGTCAACTTTATCTTGAGTGGGGACAAAACAATGAGTCTGACCTATCTCATTATAAGCTTTACAGAAGTGAAAAAGCAGATTTTGAAGCAGACGAAAAAACGTTTATTGCAGATGTTTTACCGGGTGAGTATTGTGTCGGTCTTTATGTCGATATAGGATTAAAATCTCATACTACATACTTTTATCGAGTTTGTGCGGTGAACAAAGATGGCAAATGCGGAAAAATCAGCGATGCATTCTCAGGTATAACAAGGGAGGATTTTTAAAAGTATGAAATCTTATGAGTGCATGTAATTGATATGTATGATAAAATATATAAGGGTACATTTTTAGGCGGGAATCTAACAACTGCGATAAAGAATAAGACAAAGAAGCTTGAAAACGGCGAAATTCCTATGTCACGTCTTGAGGACGCTTTAACACGTATTGCGGATTTGCGTTCAAAGACATATTTCGGAGCAGACCCGACAAGTGATGCTTCGAAAATAGGTGCAAGAACAGCAAAGGCTGTGCGTGAAAGATGCAGTTATGTTGTGGCAAACGAATTAAATCTTATTCCACTTAAAAAGAATGCATATAAAAAGATAAAAATTGTCGGTATGGATCCTAATGCAGAACAGTGCATGACAATGACAAATAAGCTTGCAGACGAAGTTAAGAAGTATTGTCCTGATGCACAAATTGAGGTTATGAGAAACTGGGATAACTACCTGTTAGACCATCGTACAGAGGTTAATCGTGACTATGATTTACTTGTGTTTGCTTCGTTCTATGCATCAGAGCATCCGACTGAAATGTTCAAGGATGATGAGCGTAGCGCTCATTCTGCACTTAGCTTTGACAGAGAAAAGACGGTTATATTGAACTTTGGCTCGCCGTATATGTATAAAGAATATTACGAAACAGCAGAAACATATGTAAACTCATATCCTGCAGCTATGGCAGAATGTGTTCAGGCATTGTTTGGAGATTTGGAATTTAAAGGAAAGGAACCGGTAAACTTATGAAAACAAAAAAGTTAAAACGAAACGAAAGCTTCTTTGGCTTACATTTTGACTTCCATGCAGGCGATAAAAATAAAAATATCGGTGCAAATACCACTTATGAAATGGTTGAAAAAATTATAAAAGCTGCTGACCCTGACTATATTCAGTGCGACTGTAAGGGGCATAGAGGCTTGTCAAGCTATCCTACAAAGGCAGGCAATCCTGCACCCGGAGTTGTTGCTGACGCTCTTAAAGTATGGCGTAAAGCAACGGAGGATAATAATGTTGCAATGTTTTTGCACTACAGCGGTGTTCAGGATTTTGAGGCTGTTGCACAACACCCTGAATGGGCGTGCATTGATGAAAACGGCAATCCAAGTGATAAAGCAACATCATTATTTGGAGACTACAGCGATAAGCTGTTAATTCCACAATTAAAGGAGCTTGCAGGTGAATACGGTGCAGACGGTGCATGGATAGACGGAGAATGCTGGGGCATTTGTCGTGATTACAGCGAAAAGGCGCTGAAGAAATTCACCGAAGAAACGGGAATAACCGAAATCCCAAAAAGCCGGTGGATAAATATTTCCATGAATTTTCCGATTTTTTCAGGAAAGAATTTTTAAATTATTTAGAGCATTATATCTCGGAGGTTAAAAAGGAATATCCCGATTTTCAAATAGCAAGTAATTGGGGATTTACAGCTTCTCATATGCCGGAAAAGGTAGCTCCGTATGTAGATTTCGTTTCGGGAGATATTGTCCCTATAGATATATTAAACGGAGTTCGTATGGATGCAAGATACCTCGCAAATCAAAATACCGATTGGGATTTAATGGCTTGGGCTGTTGGCGGAACGGGATGCTCTTCGGATAAGCCCGATATAATGTTGAAGCAAGGGCTTCAATGGTACTTTCGCAGGGAGGCGGTTTCCAGGTTTATTATCATCAGGAGCCTGATGGTTCCGTAAGAGATGACAGATACCATAATATCGGAGAAATCGCAAAATTCTGTCGTGAAAGACAAGAATTTTGTCATAAACAAAAGATACGTCCGGATGTGGCATTGTATATAAGCTCAAAATCACTCTATCGTGAGCACACCGATTGTTTGTATTGGTTTGGTGAGGGCATGATGAATAATGTTCGTGGAGCGGCAGAGCTGCTTTGCAGAAACTGCTACAATGTAAATGTAATTTCCGAGCATCATATTGAAGAAAATATGGAGCGTTTTCCCGTGATTGTAATTCCGCAATGGGAGTATATCGATAATGCGGATAAATTCAAGGAATACGTTTATAACGGCGGAAGCCTTGTTGTAATCGGTGCAACCGCCACACGCTGTTTTGAAAAGGAATTAGGCGTTGTGTTTGATGGTGAAACGGAAAAAATAACGGCACATCTTGATATGAACGGATACATGACCTTTGTGGGCGGAGAACTCAAAATGTCAAAGGTGAAAAATGAAAGTGCAAAAATTTTAAGCGTGGCTTATGAAAATCGTTATAAAAGCTCAAAAACATATCCTGCCGCAACCGTTTCCAAATACGGAAAGGGCAAGATTGCGGGCATATACTTTGATTTCATCCGAGAATATATGACGGGCAGAACGGCAGGTGTGCGTGATTTTGTTAAAGAGGTTGTGGATAGCGTTTATGATGCTTCCGTAAAAATCACAGGCACAAAATGCATTGATTTATCTGTGGCTGAAAAAGACGGAAAGCTTCTTATTAACCTTGTTAACTCGCAGGGCGGTCTTGAAAGTCCTGATATATTCACATTTGATTATCTTCCTGCTGTTTATGACATTGGTGTTGAGATTAAATGCGACAAAGCACCAAATAAAATAACCATGCAGCCAAGCAATAAAGAAATGGATTTTGAATATAAGGACGGAAAAGTAAAGCTTACGGTTGATAAGCTTGATATTTATGAAATATTAGTTATAGAATAGGGGATACAGCTATGGATAACAGACAATGGTTCTATAAAGGTAAATAGTGTTAAAAAATTAGGAGAGTATAAGGAGGTAAGTATATGGAATTTTTAAAAAGAAAAACAATATATCAATTATCTTTGAGGACTATTACACCCGAAGGAACATTACAGGCCGCAATAAAAATGCTACCCCATATTGCTTCTCTTGGGTTTGATATAGTATATTTAACTGCCTGCTTTGCGGCGGATGGAGACTTGGATGTAGGAACTTGGAGTGAGAGGCAGATAAAATCGGGTTGCGGAAATCCCAAGAATCCTTATAAAATTGCTGATTATTTTCATGTAGATGAAGAATATGGAACAGACAAAGATTTGAAAGCTTTTGTCGATGCTGCGCATGATATAGGGCTTGAAGTGATATTTGACCTTGTTTATTTGCATTGCGGAAAAAATGCAGCATTTATAAAAGAACATCCTGATTTTGTTGAAAGAAATGCTGATGGTACGACACTGGTAGGAGAAAGATGGCCTTTTGCAAGGCTTAATTATGACAATAATGAGCTCCGTGAGTATCTCTACAGTAATATGGTGTACTTCATAAGGGAATACAATGTTGATGGATTTAGATGCGATGTTGGTGACAAAATTCCACTTAGTTTCTGGGAAGAAGGAACAAACAGGATAAGAGAAGTAAAGCCAACTGCTTATATGTTAAATGAAGGTCATACATCGGAATTCATTAAAGAGACATTTGATGCGAGCTATCATTGGTTCAAACAAACGAAATTCATAAAAATGTACGAAAGTTCTGAAGGTATGAATGATTATAAAGACTTTTTTAAAGAAGAAAAGTTTTATAAAAAAACCCTTAATTATATAGAAAATCACGATGTGGCAAGCGATTCAGGAATTAGTAGATATGAAAAAATATATGGTACTGACGGGGTTGAGTCCATGATTTTCTTACTATATACAGCTCCGGGAATTCCTTTTTTATGGAATGGTGAGGAAGTATGTGATAACTCCGAAAATTGTATGTTCTCAAATCGTTTCTATGGCAGAAAAAATTATATTAATTGGTCAAACATTTTGCATGATACTGGAAGAAATAGAATACAATTAATAAAAAAGCTTTCTGAACTGTACCATTTGCGAAAGCCTTTATATGATGGAAACATTAAATTTATAGATACACACGAATCTGAACATCTCTTATGTTTTATAAGAGAAAGTAAAGGTGAAAAATTATTCGTTTGCGTAAACATCGGTAATGAAGAAGAAGGAATTGAAGCAAGCTTTACAGGGTGTGTGAGATTTTTTCTGTAAATTCAATTTTTCTATGATAAAATATTCGATTTTTAGGGCAGGAACAGCCACATTTTGGCTTTTCTGCCTTAGCTATAATATAGCACGAATTTTACGCCATGTCAAGGGCGGTCTCG
>JAZSPM010000135.1:0-10590 GCA_045537455.1 Candidatus Ornithomonoglobus sp.
TCTTTTCTTTCTTTTTCTGCTGCCCGTTCTTCGGGACTTAATTTGTACTTCGGCATAATTAAAACCTCCAAAATGATATTTTTATTATATATCATCTTGGAGGTCTATTCAAGACTTTACACAAAATTTGGGATAGTCTCAAGAGTAATAATTTTACTCAAACAATTTGCCATCCGCACCACCGTACTGAGTTATGATGATATTAGCTAAACGGGGATTTGGGTTTTTGATTTTAATTGGGAATTCTAAAAATTTATTATAACTGAACATTATTTATTACCCTCCTTTTCCCATGGCCATGGTGAATCAAGCCAGTTAAACGAATCCTGAGATGCTGTATTAAAGGCTGACAGAGGACCGTATTCTTTTTCGTATTCACATTTCAGAGCTTTTGTTTTTGAAACAAATTCTTTAAACATTTCAAACGCTTTTTTATCTTTTGGATGAGTATCAAGATATAAAAGCATATCATATGCTGCAAAATTGTAGCACTGAATTTGTTTTAGCAAATCAAGCTTTGAATCAGGTTTTAGTTCCATCAGCTTATTCCTCCTTTATCCTTGCATATTTTGCCGTACTCACAGATGTTGAGGTCAAGCTCAGGAAACAGTGAGCCTTGTTCGAGCGCTTTGCATGGGTCGTAGGTGCATTCAAGCTCCTGAACCGGAACAAAAGCGTATCCGACACAAGCACAACAGTTGTTTTCCATATAATCACTCCTAAATTTAATATTACAGGAATAAAAGCTCCTGTAATAACATATTATGTAGTTTGAGAGTTTTTTGTGTTGCAGATGAGTAAGTTTTTTTGGAACAAATGCACAAAGAACTACAAAGCAGAAAAAAGTTCCCATATTGTAGATTTTTGGCGAAAAACGGCGTTTTAAAGGGAAGAAATTTTTAAAATTACGCCTAATTTGCTGGGTTGTTTTTCAATGTTGCATATAATTGACCAAATTATATTGAAAAATATCTCCTGTAAAATTATAATAAATATTGAAATTTTTAGATAGGAGAATAAGAATTTGAGAAACGTTATACCTTATGCAGAACGGTGGATATTGGAATATATGTATAAAGCAGGGATGCCAATACATTTAAAGGGTGCAGATTACATATGTGGGGCAACTAAGATGAATTTAAAGGGGACGGAAAAATTAATAGCAGTATATTATTATCTGGCAAAGCAGCACAATACAACAGAAATGTGTATTGAAAGAGATATACGGCACTGTATTGAATCGGCATGGAATAAAAACAGAGAAGCTTTTTGCAGAGTTTTTGGAGAAAGATACAGTCAAAGTCGCCCTACAAACAAAGAATTCATATGTATTCTCAGCTATAAAGTCAGAATGCGAATTATATAAGAAAACTCAATTATGTATTAAAATCAAGTAATAAGGTAAAAATAGGATTGCATATTAAAGACAAGAAAGGATTTGTTTGTAAATTATGAGATTTATAAAGTATATAATTGCGATTTCTGTTTTGATTATTTCTTTCGGTAATACAGAAGCTTTTGCTTTATCGAAGATTGGTTCGAGAGGGCAGGAGGTAATTAATATTCAGACAAGACTTAAAAACTGGGATTATTACCATTATAATGTTGATGGAATTTACGGATGGCGTACAGCGGAGGCTGTAAAAAAGTTTCAGCGAAAGCACGGTCTTACACCCGATGGAATATGCGGAAATGCAACTCTTGCAAAAATCGGACTCCCGACCTCTTCCGCTTCATCAAATTCATCAAACGACCACACATTGCTGGCAATGGTGATAAACGGCGAGGCGAGGGGAGAGTCGTATGAAGGTCAGGTGGCTGTAGGGGCTGTTGTTTTAAACCGTGTCAGACATTCTTCATTCCCAAATACTATAGCGGGAGTAATTTATCAGCAAGGTGCATTTACTGCGGTATCAGACGGTCAGATAAATAAGCCTATACAAGAATCGTGCTTTAAAGCAGCAACAGATGCCCTGAACGGCTGGGATCCTTCGGGCGGTGCAATATACTATTATAATCCTGCAACGGCAACAAGCTCATGGATATGGTCAAGACCTGTTATAAAGCAAATAGGAAAACACGTTTTTTGTAAATAATTTAGATACATTACTGTTTTATATATGTTTTTTTGTGAGTTTTACAGTAATGCTTAAAAACGTATTGACAAAGCATGGAATTTAATGTATAATATATATCAGAACATATGAATGATTATTCATATATTTGACAATACATTAAAATCGAATGGAGATGAGAGATATGAATGTATATATGGATAATAATGCAACGACCTGCATGAAGCCGGAAGTTGTTGAGGTTATGAAACCGTATTTTATAGATATATTCGGCAATGCGTCCTCAAAGTTCTATGACATAGGACGCAATGCTTCGCAAGAGCTTTTACAGATGCGTGAGCGTGTAGCAAAGTGTATAGGGGCTGAAAAGGCTAATGAGATATATTTTACAGGCTCAGGCTGTGAGGCTGATAACTGGGCGATAAAAGGAATTGCTTTTGCAAATAAAGGGAGAGGAAACCATATAATAACGTCAAAAATAGAACATCATGCGATATTAAACACCTGTGAATTTCTTGAAAAGCATGGATTTGAGGTAACATATCTTGATGTTGACGAGTATGGCTTTGTAAATCCTCAAAAGCTTGAGGAAGCAATAACGGAAAATACAATTCTTATAAGCATAATGACAGCAAATAATGAAATTGGAACGATTCAGCCTATTAAGGAAATCGGAACGATTGCTAAAAAGCATAAGATTATCTTCCATACTGACGCAGTTCAGGCTATAGGACATATGGAAATTGACGTAAAAGAGTTAGGTGTCGATATGCTTTCAATGTCTGCTCATAAGTTCCACGGACCAAAAGGAGTAGGGGTACTGTATATAAGAAACGGTGTAAAGATAGAGAACCTTATTCATGGCGGCGGTCAGGAAAGAGGAAAGAGAGCTGCAACAGAGAATCTTGCAGGAATTGCAGGTCTGACAAAAGCCCTTGAACTTGCAACGGAAAATCTTGAAAAGAATGTGGCTTATATGACTGAAAAGCGTGATAAGCTGATAAAAGGTATTCAGGAAAGAATTCCTTATGCAAAGCTGAACGGTGCAGTTAACGAAGGACGTCTTTGCAATAATGTAAATTTCTCGTTTAAATATATAGAAGGTGAGTCAATACTTATGATGCTTGATATGTATAATATTGCAGCATCAACTGGAAGTGCCTGTGCGTCAGGCTCGTTGGATCCGTCTCATGTTCTTTTAGCAATAGGCTTACCGCATGAGATTGCTCACGGTTCACTAAGATTAAGCCTTAGTGAAGATACAACAGATGAGGAAATAGAATATGTATTTGAAGTTCTTCCTCAGATAATACAAAGATTAAGAGATATGTCTCCTCTTTATGAAGAGGTATTAAAAAACGGAAAGGAATGATGAATAATGTACAGTGAAAAAGTAATGGATCATTTTGCTCATCCGAGAAATGTCGGCGAGATAGAAAATGCAAATGCAGTTGGCGAAGTAGGTAATGCAAAATGCGGAGATATAATGAAAATTTACATGGATATTGAAGATAATATCATAAAGGATGTAAAGTTCAAGACGTTTGGATGCGGGGCGGCTATAGCTACAAGCTCAATGGCAACGGAAATGGTTAAGGGAAAGACAGTTGACGAGGCACTTCAGCTTACGAATAAGGCTGTTATGGATGCTCTTGACGGACTTCCGCCTGAAAAAATACATTGCTCAGTTCTTGCGGAGGAAGCTATTGCATCAGCAATACAGGATTATAAAAAGAGAATGGGCATAGAAGATGAATCAAAGCACAAAAACTGCAATGGCTGCTGTAAAACGTGCCGTTCTGCAGAATGATATGAAACAATGAGGACGAAAAGTCCTCATTATTTTTTCTTTAATATAAGCTTTCAAAATAATAAATAAACCATTGACATTTTTACAAATTAATAGTATAATAATTATAATACTATATTAGGAGGAAGATACATGGGAGCTAAGTATAAAAGAGTTCTTCTCAAAATAAGCGGAGAAGCACTTGCAGGAACAAACGGGTTCGGTCTTGATGAAAAAACTATAGCACATATCAGCGAGAATATAAAAAAGATAGTAGATATGGGAGTTCAGGTATCTATTGTTGTCGGAGGCGGAAACATCTGGAGAGGCAGAAGCGGAGAGAACATGGACAGAACAAGAGCAGACCATATGGGTATGCTTGCAACTGCAATTAATGCTTTGGCACTTTGCAGTGCATTGGAAAACTGCGATGTTCAGACGAGAGTTCAGACTGCGATTGATATGCGTCAGGTTGCAGAGCCTTACATAAGAGGTAAAGCAGAAAGACATCTTGAAAAGGGCAGAGTAGTAATATTCGGATGCGGAACAGGAAATCCGTTTATGTCTACAGATACCGCTGCAGCACTAAGAGCAGTTGAAACGGAAGCAGAGGTAATTCTTCTTGCAAAGAAGGTTGATGCAGTTTATGACAGTGATCCTAAGACAAATCCTAACGCTAAAAAATACGATGTACTTTCCTTCGGTGATATATTGTCAAAGAATCTTGGAGTAATGGATTCAACTGCGGCTTCAATGTGCCGTGACAATAATATGCCCATACTTGTTTTCGGTCTTGATGACCCTGAAAACATTGTAAGAGGTGTAATGGGCGAGCGTATAGGAACGCTTGTTAACACAACAGGAAAATTAGAAGATTAAAATTTATAAATCAGGAGGACAAAACAATGGCAAATTATCCGGAAATTGAATCAAAAATGGAAAAAAGAATAGACGGTTATTCAGGAGAATTAAAGACAATCCGTGCAGGTCGTGCAAATGCATCGGTGCTTGATAAGGTGGCAATAGACTACTACGGCACAATGACACCTGTAAATCAGGTTGGCTCAATCTCATCACCTGACCCAAGACAGCTTGTTATTCAGCCTTGGGATGCATCAGTTCTGAAGGAGATTGAAAAAGCAATTATCGCTTCAGAAATCGGTATAACACCTCAGAATGACGGTAAGGTTATAAGATTAAACTTCCCACCACTTACAGAGGAAAGAAGAAAAGAGCTCGTTAAAACAGTTAAGAAGTATACTGAAGAAGCAAAGGTACAGATCAGAAACGTAAGACGTGACGCGCTTGACGACTATAAGAAAAAGAAGAAGGACGGCGAGGTTACTGAGGACGATTTAAAGGAAATCGAAAAGGATATTCAAAAGCTTACAGATAAGTACATCAAGGAAATTGACGACATCTGTGCAGCAAAGGAAAAGGAAATCTTAGAGGTATAATTATAAGGGCGAACCGTGTTCGCCCTTCATGTATATTAAAGGATTAGAAAAATGTTTTTTAAAAGAATAAATAATGAAATTGACTTAAATAATCTGCCAAAGCACATAGGCTTTATTATGGACGGTAACGGAAGGTGGGCAAAAAAACGCGGACTTCCGAGAAGTGCAGGCCATAAAGCAGGTGCAGAGTCGCTGAAAAAAATTATAACAGAAGCGAATAATCTTGGTGTAAAGTATGCTACAGTGTATGCTTTTTCTACAGAGAACTGGAAACGCCCCAAAGAAGAAGTAGACTATCTTATGTCGCTTCTTATGGACTATCTTGTTAATGCTGAAAAAACACTTGCAGGAGAAAATGTTGTAATTCGTGCCATAGGCTCAAGAAAAGAGCTTTCTGAAGAAATGCAGAAGCAGATTATAAAAACAGAAGAATTTACAAAAAATAACACAGGAATAGTAATGAACATTGCTCTTAATTACGGAGGACGTGATGAGCTTGTTAATGCAGTGCGTGAAATCTGCAATGAGGGCAAAACTGAAATTAACGAAAAAACAATAGATGAACATTTATATACGGCAGGTCAGCCGGATGTTGATTTGCTTATACGTACAAGCGGAGAGCAAAGATTGTCGAATTTTATGCTGTGGCAGGTAAGCTATGCGGAAATGTGGTTTACAGATAAGCTATGGCCGGACTTCAAGCCTAAGGATTTAAGGCAGGCAATACTCGACTATCAAAACAGAGGCAGACGTTTTGGAGGTGTATGATAAATGAAAACAAGAATAATAACAGCAGCAGTTGCATTGATTGTATTGGCAGCAGTGCTTATTGCACCGTCAGGTGTATTTAATGCGGCAATATGTGCCGTTATATTTATTATGCTTCATGAATGCTATTCATCAGCAAAAGCATCAAAAAAAATAAGAGTGGCAGGGTTTGTTTCTGCATGGATTATTTTACTGACGGTATGCTACAGTATATTTGAAAATGTTGCAATATGGAATAATAAGTTTATAACTCCTGCAATTATGCTTGGTGTGCTTATACATATGGGAGTAACAGTGTGGGAGCATGGGAAATCTGATTACACAAAGGTATTGTCAAGCGGATTTCTTACGCTTTATGTTACAATGTCAATGAGCTGTCTTGCACTGACAAAGGCTGAGTACGGCACGTGGATGCTTATGCTGATTTTTGTGTGTGCATGGCTTACTGATACAGGTGCATATTTCACAGGCAGAGCATTAGGCAAGCATAAGCTTATACCTCATGTAAGCCCTAACAAAACCGTAGAGGGTGCAGTCGGGGGCGTTATAACAGCCATTGTTTCGTGTATAGTTTATTTTATGCTTTACGTTAAATTTGCTGAGGGCGGTACATTGTCAGGTTGGCTGCCGTTTGTATTTGTTGCAGGTGCAGTAATCGGCGGTGTATCATCAGTGTTTGCTCAGCTTGGCGATTTGGCTGCTTCTGCAATAAAGCGTGATACAGGCGTAAAGGACTTCGGTAAAATCTTTCCGGGACATGGTGGATTTATGGACAGATTCGACAGCGTGCTGTTTATTGCACCGATAATATATGCACTTTTGCATATTCTGCTTCAATAATTTATTCGGAGGATAACAATGGAGTTTTCACATAAAATATCAATACTTGGTTCAACGGGTTCAATCGGAACTCAGACACTTTCAATAGCAAGAGATTATAAAGGTATTGAGGTTAAGGCGATAACAGCTAATTCGAATATAGAATTGCTTGAGGAACAGGCAAGGGAATTTAAGCCTGAGCTTGTAGCGGTAATGAATGAAGAAAAGGCAAGAGAATTAAAAATCAAGCTTGCTGATACTGATATACGTGTTGTTGGCGGAAAAGAAGGTCTTATAGAAGCAGCTTCAGTTAATTCGGCACAGACTGTTGTTACTGCGGTTGTTGGGATTTCAGGGCTTGAACCTACGATAGAAGCAATAAAAGCAAAGAAAAATATTGCTCTTGCGAATAAAGAAACTCTTGTGACGGGTGGTCATATTGTAACGTCGTTAGCAAAAGAAAACGGTATTTCGATATTACCTGTAGACAGTGAACACAGTGCGATATTTCAGTCTCTTATGGGCAACAACCACAGAGATATAAAAAGAATATTACTTACAGCCTCGGGTGGACCTTTCTTTGGAAAAAAGAAGAATGAGCTTAAAAATATAACTCCGCAGGACGCATTAAAGCATCCTAACTGGGATATGGGGGCAAAGGTAACTATAGATTCGTCAACGCTTGTAAATAAAGGCTTGGAGATAATCGAAGCAAAATGGCTGTTTGATGTGGATATAGATCAGATAAAAGTTTTGGTTCATCGCCAGAGTATCGTTCATTCAATGGTTGAGTTCAGAGATAATGGAATAATAGCACAGCTTGGAGCACCTGATATGAGGCTTCCTATACAGTTTGCACTTACATATCCTGACAGATTGCTAATGAAAGGTAATGAGTTGGATTTTAGTAAGTTTTCAAATCTTACATTTGATGAGCCGGATACAGAAACCTTCTATGCATTAGAGCTTGCAAAGCGTGCAGGACGTGAAGGAGGAACGCTTCCAACAGTATTTAACAGTGCTGATGAAGTAGCTGTGGAAATGTTCTTGAACGGTGAAATATCGTATCTTGAAATTTCAGAAAAAATACAATATGCTATGGAGAATATAAAAAACATACAAAAGCCTACGCTTGAAGAAATACTGTTAACAGATAAAGAGGCAAGAAATTTAGTAAAAAAGTAGAATATAAAGGAGTATAAATTGTTGTGGTAACTGCGATCGTAACTATTATAATGTTTCTTGTGATGGTGTCCTTACATGAGTTTGGGCATTTCATTGTGGCAAAGCTGTTGAATTTTAAAATTCTTGAATATGCAATAGGCTTCGGACCTGCAATTTTCAAAAAGCAGATAGGTGAAACCTTGTATGCATTAAGAGTTGTTCCTCTCGGCGGATTTTGTAAATTTGAAGGCGAGGAGGAAACCTCGGAGGATCCGAGAGCTTTTTCAAATCAGGCAGTATGGAAGCGTATTCTTGTTGTAGTTGCAGGAGGAATATCGAACGTTATTCTTGGTTTTTTACTGTTTTTAATTATTGTTCCGGCAACCTCACCTATGCTTACGAATGTGATTGATACTGTTCTTCCGCATAGCTTTATAGAAAAGGCGGGAATTGAACCGGGGGACAGAATCATAGAAATAAACGGCAAAAATGTGAATTTCTATAACGATATATCACTGTATACTGCAGATTTTGAAAAAGATACTGAGGCTCAAATAACTGTAAAAAGAGGCAAGGAAAAGCTTGATTTTACCATAATGCCTACAGAACAGATAATAAATATAAAATATACCGAAAAGGATATTGAGTATGTTTCAACAATAAACGGTTTTACAGAGGTTGAGCATATAGAGTACAGTGATGAAAATCCAAAAGATAATTCTTTAATAGGAAAGCAGGAAACCACTACAAGATACTTGATTGGATTTACACCAAAGAGCGAGGATGTAACTGTTCTTAATGTATGGGGTCAGGCGTGGAATCAAACTAAATTTGTTGTAAAGCTTGTTTATCAGTCTCTTTGGGAGCTTGTTACGGGCAAGCTTGGCATGGAGCATATGTCAGGTCCTGTGGGAATTGTAAATGAAGTGAACGATGCTGTTAATCAGGGAAGTCGAAGCTGGTTGTATGTTCTTAATCTTATAGCTTTGCTTACTATAAATCTTGGGGTATTTAATTTGCTTCCATTCCCGGCACTTGACGGTGGACGATTGTTCTTTATGATAATTGAGCTTATAAGAAGAAAACCAATTCCTCCTGAAAAAGAAGGAATAATTCATGCGGCAGGGATGCTATTATTGCTGTTGCTTGTTGTTTTTGTTTCCTATCAGGATATAATGAGGATATTCATAAAATAAACGAGGTGAATAAGCTTTGAAAAGAGAGGTAAATATTGGTGGTGTAAAAATCGGCGGCAATAATCCTGTTGCAATACAGTCGATGTGCAATACTGATACAAGGGACGTAAAGGCAACGGTAAATCAGATAAAACGTCTTGAGGAAGCAGGATGTGAAATTATCCGTGTTGCTGTTCCTGATATGGAGGCGGCACAGGCTGTTGCAGATATAAAAAAATCAATAAAAATACCGCTTGTGGTTGATATACATTTTGATTACCGTCTTGCTATAGAATGTATGAAAAACGGTGCTGATAAGGTTCGTATAAATCCGGGTAATATCGGAAGTGAGGATAGAGTCAAGGCTGTTGTTGATATGGCAAAGGAACGTCAGATACCAATTCGTATTGGCGTAAACGGCGGTTCGCTTGATAAACGGCTTCTTCAAAAGCATGGCGGTGTTACGGCAGATGCACTCGTTGAAAGTGCGTTAGAGCATATAGAAATACTTGACAATCTGAAATTCAGAGATATTGTAGTATCAATAAAGGTTTCGGATGTTCCTGTTATGCTTGAAGCATACCGTAAATTTAACAGTATTTCCGATATACCGTTGCATATCGGTGTTACAGAAGCCGGAACTTTGCGAAGCGGAACGATAAAATCCGCTGTTGGTATAGGTGCGTTGTTATCAGAGGGAATAGGGGATACGATGCGAGTATCACTTACAGCCGACCCTGTTGAAGAAATATATGCGGCATTTGATATACTTAAAATATTAGGGTTAAGAAAACAGGGTGCGATGCTTGTGTCATGCCCGACCTGCGGAAGAACACAGCTTGATTTAATTAATATAGCAACGGAAGTGGAAAAGAGAATATCAGGAATTAAAACTCCGTTAAAGGTTGCTGTTATGGGCTGTGCGGTAAATGGTCCGGGAGAAGCACGTGAGGCTGATATAGGAATAGCTGGAGGAAAAGGCGAAGGTCTTATATTTAAAAAAGGAGAAATCCTTAAAAAAGTACCGCAGGAAAAGCTTGTTGATGAGCTTATGAAAGAAATTGAGGAGATGATATAATTGAAAAAGTATCTTGTAATAAACGGAGTTAATCTTAATATGCTCGGCGTAAGAGAACCGGGTATTTACGGAAAGGGGACACTAAAAGATTTAGAGGAACGCATAACAAAAAAAGCAAAAGAGTTGAATGTGGCTGTTGATTTTTTTCAAAGTAATTTTGAAGGTGAAATAGTAGAACGAATCCATTCAGCAATGGGAGTATATGACGGTATAATAATAAACCCGGGTGCATTTACGCATTATTCCTATGCAATCCGTGATGCCT
>JAZSPM010000003.1:0-2362 GCA_045537455.1 Candidatus Ornithomonoglobus sp.
ATATCCTTAAAGCAAAGCTGCGGACAATGATTATCGAAATCCCATGTGTGGTAGGCGCCGCCATGGCAATATTTTGCCTCGCTGCAATTCCGGCACGTTTCATTTTCAAGGCACAAATCTCTGCGGAAAACTTCAAATTTATTTTCCCAGACATCCTTGAAACGCTCTTTCAGCACATTGCCCTGAATAAACTCCGGTCTGCGTTCGATGTCAAGACAAGCGGTGATATCGCCGTTGACCATAATGCTTGCGGTATAAAGACCGGCTGTGCAGAGGAAATACCAGTCGCGCACTTCGCGTTCATACTCCATGCCAAGATAATGGCTGCATCCATAGCAGACCGGCTCGCCGGCGATGCGTTTGTTGCGGATGTACTCAAAGAGCGTCTTGTAATCCTCTTTGGTCAGCAGCAGATCCGGATGATCCTTTGCTCTGCCGATTGGCTCCATATTGACGATACGCCATGAATCAATATCAACATCTTTGAGGATATCATACATCGCGTCCAGTTCTGTGATGCTTTTATGCGTTACGACGGTGGTAATCTGGATGGCTTGGAATCCGCCGACCTGAATCAAATTCTTCACGCCCTGCATTGCGCGCTCCCAGCCATTGGGTGTTCTGCGGAATGCGTCGTGCGTCTCCGGCATACCGTCAATGCTGACGGAGATCGTTTTCATACCGCAGTCACGGAGCTTCTGAGCGACTTCCTTGGTAATGAGCGTAGCATTGCTTGTCATGCCCCAGTTGAAGCCGAGTTCATTTGCGTGCCCCATGATATCAAAGAAATCCTTACGCAGCAACGGCTCGCCGCCCGTAATGCAGAGCATATAGCCATCTGTACCGAGATCCTCCTTGAGCTGGTCGATGATGCCGCACCATTGTTCCGTAGTCAGTTCTTCTGAGGGGACATCGCCGCAGTTTGAGCCGCAGTGCAGACAATGCTCATTGCATCGGAGCGTCAATTCAAAAAAGAGATTATGGATTTGCGGCATTGCCTTCAGACCTTCGCGGTAAATAGCAAGACGCTGCAAATTTTTTTCTTTCACTTTCGGATTCAGCATAATATTCTCCTGATATTTCATTTGATTCTAGATGGGCTGCTGTAAATTTTCAGCCTGCGATTTTTATATTAGTATGCAGGCGGCGGTCCATAGAGCGTCGCTGTCGGCGTGGTTGTGAAGGTCGTGGAAGAAGTTGGAAATGTTGTAATAATAGGATCCTCCTCATCTTCCGGCTTGCCGGTGAGCAAACGGATCAGCGCCTTGACATCTTCTTTATCAATGGAGCCGTCAAAATTGACATCTCCGGTGATATCAACAATGCCTTGGCTTTGATTGGTGAGCAGATATTGTTTCAGCAGAGAAAGATCGCGAACGTCATGGCTGCCGTCCATATTGAGGTCGCCCGGTTCAGAAAACACTGGTGCGTCACCGTCTAACATCAGCGGCTCTGTTGTTGTTGTTACGGTAACGCCGCCTAATGCAGTATCATCATAAATTGGCGTGGTACCCTCCATGGAAACATCTGTTGTTGGGGTTGTTGTTACGATCGTACCCTCTGTAATAACCGGCTCAAAGGGCGGCTCATCCACGATATCCGTATAATCAGGCGGTCCATACATAGGCTCCGGATATAGTGGAAAATTGTCGTCGGCAGAATTTGCCGAGATGCTATCACTGAAGCCGGTTGTGAGAGCCGAAGCAAAGACAGCCGCTGTCATAAGCGTTTGAAGTGTTTTTTTCATAAATTTCCTCCTGTATCATAGTGTCGTTGACGGAAAAGGTGCCTGTTTTGCAAATTGGAATTTAAGCTGTGTGGGGGAGATATGACAATGCTCTGCGCAAGCAGAGAAATGCGGCATTCCGGTTCATTCGCAAGAAATGTGATGCCGTACTCTGCCGATCATTCCTGATTGGCAATCAGAGGGCTGCAAACATTCTGCGTTTTCGCGGTTATTGCCTGTATTCCGGCTTGTGCCTGCATAGAAGAAGGGGGACCGTATATAGTTACGGGTTCGATGCAGCCGGAGAGCGAAAGCATACCAATGCAGAAAGCCGCGGAGAGCGTCTGTTTTGGGGAGTTTTCATCCATTCTTTCGATCTTGGAGAGATCGTGGTATATACTATTATACTAGCATATTCGATGGTATCTGTCAAGCATTTGCAGTAAATTCACCCAATAACGGCACAAGCTGCTTTCCATTTCCCTTACTTATATTAAGACCGGAAAATCATACCATAGGTTACACAAAATAAAAAAATTCTGCTGCGTCGAATTTCAGAAAAATATGAGAAAACAAAATACGTGAACGCATCCTGGCATTCACGTATTTCAGAATATTTTATTGATTACAGATACA
>JAZSPM010000015.1:0-4396 GCA_045537455.1 Candidatus Ornithomonoglobus sp.
CCTTATTCCGGCTATTTGATGGCAGGATTTAGGTTAGGGGAGCAATAAAACAATGCATTAAAAGTCACCCTTAAAAAATATGCAATAGTTTGCTAAAAAAATGCCTGTTTACATAAAGGATGCCTATAATTATATTCGGCACATAAAACATAAAAAATCAATTGAGAAATCACTTTTCATACCAATCCCTAAAATGTTAGTAGACAAAGATGATGAGCAGAAATGATGTATATCAAGACGGACGACGAAAGCATACTGCCGTATGGTGAGGAGGACAACGACGATATACAGCATTTATGCCATTAGATTTGTCTACTGTTGTTTCAGGGATTGGTATCAAATATCAACAATATGTTTGAAGTGTAAACTGTGAGTTGTTTTTTGTAAAAAAATCATTGGTTGCATACAACGAAAAATTGTGTTATAATAAATACAACAGGAGATAATCCGGAATATCTCTTAAAAAACAATCACCCGTTGACTTATGAGGTGCTAACATGGAATTGCAATTCAGTAAAAATTTAACAAAATACAGAAAATCCTGCGGAATGACACAGGGACAATTAGCTGCTAAGCTGAATGTTACTCCACAGGCTGTATCTAAATGGGAAAACGGAAGTTTGCCCGATTCTGAGCTTCTGCCTAAAATATCAGGTATATTAGGTGTTTCGCTTGATGTTATGTTCGGTATAAAAAAAGAAGAACCTAATCTCAATCTGGAACAGCTTATCACTGAGAAAATCAGGCAGACACCCGAAAAAGAACGTGCGGATTTAATTATGAGGTTCTATTATGCGGCTATTTCAGCTTTTAATGATTATACGCTGTCAGCTGCTAAATATCCTGAACATCTTGAGCTTGAAACTTATGCTGAGTTGAGAACAGATAACGAATGTTCTATTGCAAGACTTAACGATGATCTGAAATATTGTTGTTTTGTGAAAATACCCGAAAATGGTGTGGACTCCTATACTGAGGTCAGCGATAATATGATTTATCTCTTCCAGACCCTCGCCAATAGAGATACAATTAATATTATTCATTACCTCGGCAGCTGCTATCGTAACAGAATGCAGTCGTTGGAGTATATATCCAAACAGGTAGAATTGCCTGTTGAAAGAGTCAAAAAGATTATGGACAACCTCGATAGATTGGGGATTGTATGGCGTGTATCAGCCGATATAACTGATACTCCAACTATAATTTATGGTTACGGACATAATACGCCTTTGACTTGCCTGCTTGTAATAGCAAAATCGATTTCAAGGTATATAAGATTTCACGATTTGTTCATTGATATGTATTCACGTGGGCCTTTCCGTTCAAAATCCGCTGAAAAATCAACGCCTGTACCACAGGCAGAGTTTTGGGATAATAATAATTCGATTATTTCTGAGGAGGAATAACTTATGAAGAAATGTACATCGTTTTTTGCGGCTGTTATGGTCATGGCAACTGCTCTTACTGCACCTTTTTCAGCTGCAAGTGCTGAAGATGCATACAAGATGAATATCAATATTGACCTTGCAGGCGAAAAAAAGGAAATCAGCCCATATATCTTCGGTATAAACCAGTATGGTATTGATGTAAATAAGATTACCGCTACTGCATATCGTCAGGGCGGCAACAGAATGACTGCCTATAACTGGGAGAATAACGCTTCTAATGCAGGTTCTGACTGGAAACACAGCTCTGACAACAATCTTTCAAATTCTGATGAACCTGCTGACTGCGTAAAGGTTCTTTCTGAGGTTGCTGCAAAAAATAATGTTCCATACAAAATGACAACTCTCCAAATGGCAGGTTACGCTTCTGCCGATAAGGACGGTACTGTTACCGAGGAGGAGGCTGCACCCTCTGACCGCTGGAATGAAGTACTGTTCACAAAAAATGCTCCATTTGATGAAACTCCTGACCTTACTGACGGCAAGGTTTATATGGACGAGTACGTTAACTATATCATCAATATGCTTGGCGATTCCACATCTCCTACAGGTATTCAGGGCTACAGCCTTGACAATGAGCCTGCATTGTGGCACCACACTCACAGCAGAATTCACCCCAATAATGTTACAATTCAGGAACTTGCAGACAAATCCATAGAACTGGCTTCATCTGTAAAAAAACTTGACCCCAAGGCTGAAATCTTCGGACCTGCACTTTTCGGATATTCAGCATATTCTAATCTTGCAGACGATGATTCTTCTGACGAATGGGAGAACATAAAGAAAGAAAATAACTATCACTGGTATCTTGACTGCTACCTTGACCAGATGAACAAGGCATCAGAAAAAGCAGGCGTAAGACTCCTTGATGTTCTCGATATCCACTACTATACAGAAATGAAAGGCGATTGCCGTGTAAATCAGTGTAACGATTCTTCTCACGTAGCTTGTGCAGAGGCAAGAATGCAGTCTGTACGTACTCTCTATGAGGAAGGATTCATTGAGGATAGCTGGATTGGTCAATGGTTCCAGCAGGATCTTCCTATCCTCCCCAATGTTCAGAAGTCAATTGATACATACTACCCCGGAACAAAGCTTGCTATTACAGAGTACGACTTTGGCGGCGATAATGTAAGCGGTACAATTGCACAGGCTGAGGCTCTCGGATGCTTTGCAGATGCTGAGGTTTATCTCGCTACAAAGTGGGGATGCAATAACTATCAGGCATCAGGTATCAACCTTTATACAAACTATGACGGAAAGGGCAGTTCATTCGGTGATATGCTTCTCCCCACAAAAACAGATGACGTTGCACTTTCAAGCGCTTATGCTTCTATTAAGGGCGATGATCAGGGAACTGTAACTGCTATGATTACAAATAAGGATATGGAAAATCCCGAAAACGCTGTAATCAACCTTAAAAATGCTGATACATCATATGAGGCTGCTGCTGTTTACGCTGTTTTTGGCGATTCAGCTGAAATAAAGCTTATAAAGATTGTTGATGATGTAAAGGACAACGTAGTTAATGTTGAACTTCCTGCTTATTCTGCTGCTATGGTTGTTATTACAGATGACGCATCTGATTTTGAGGGACTTGAACTCTATAATCCCGATAAATTCACATACAAGACAGAAACTTTTGAAGATATTGAAAGCATGATTAATAAAAACGGCTATGTTGAAGTACCGATTACTGATCCCGAACATCTTGTAAGAATTGATATTACAGGCGATGTTACATCAAGTGCAGGTTCAAGCTGGGCAACAGCAGGCTGTGCTGTATGTATCAACGCTGTTGATGAGAACGGTGTTGACTTCTGGACTTCAAAGAGCTATAATTTACCTCTTGGCAAAAACTCCTTTACTTCCGTTGAGTTTGACGGCACACTTACAAAAACTGTTGACGATGAGGAAGAAATTGTAAAAGCTGTTGTTGCAGACGGTAAGATTGAATTGCAGAAATGGTGGGATGCCTCCGAAAAAGCTGAGGCTGATGTAGAGGATACTATTGCTGTAGAGTATAAAAAGATAGAAGTTATTTACGAATACGAAAACACAGGTGAGCAGGATAAAACAGAGCCTACAACAGAGCCTACTAAGACTCCCTCAGAAGTAGTTTACGGTGATGCAAATAACGATGGTGTTGTTACAATAGCAGATGCTACAGCTATTCTCCAGTCTATCGGAAATTCCGATAAATACGCTCTTTCCGAACAGGGAACTCTCAACGCTGATGTAAACGGTGTTGCAGGTATCACAGCTGATGACGCAATCGTTATTCAGAAAGTTGACGCACAGCTTATTAAGCTTGCTGACCTTCCATTAAAGGCGTAAGCACATTATTAAAGCTAAACTCTTTTTAAAATTCATACTTCTTTAAAATAACCGCAGGTGATTGTTCATCTGCGGTTATTTGCTGTTGAGCATTGACGAATATGGAGAATTACCCCGAAAAAAATAAGCCTTCAAAAACGGCTTGTACAGCGTTTTCGAAGGCTTGTGTAAGAACTATTTTATTAGGGTTTGCGGTTGTTGTGATGTGTTTCAAAATTCTTGATTGGACTTGTGCGGAATGGGTTTTGTGTGTGCTGTTAGGCTGTAGATTAAGGGCATCTCTAAAAACTCGTTTGATTAAAGAAAAAACAGATAGGTATGACAGCTGCAAGGAAACCTTCCGAAGGCGTGCTGCCGCACTCCGAGGGAGGTTGACGCAGCAGATGACATGCATAGCTGTTTTTTCTCAAAAGGGGTTTTTAGAGATGCCCTTAAGAAATAATATCTTTTATTTTTTTTCTAAAATTGAATTGATAAGCTGCTTTTTTTGATTAAGAGTTTCTTCATCGTCTATCATCTCTTGCGTTAATCCATATTGATTAAGGGATTGAATATTATCAGAATTCAGCGTTTGTGCAATGTCGAGTAATTCGTCATGATAATATTGATTAAAA
>JAZSPM010000200.1:0-33810 GCA_045537455.1 Candidatus Ornithomonoglobus sp.
ACTCGGCGAGGAGCATTACTCTGTTGCAAGAGAGGTTCAGAGAATTTTACAGCGTTATCAGGAATTAATGGATATTATCGCAATCATGGGTATGGACGAATTATCGGACGAGGATAAGCTGCTTGTTCAAAGAGCAAGAAAGATTCAGCGTTTCCTTTCGCAGCCGTTCCACGTTTCAGAGAAGTTTACGGGTATTGAGGGTACGTATGTTCCATTGTCAGAAACAATCCGTGGCTTTAAGGAAATCATAGAGGGTAAGCATGATGACTTGCCTGAATCGGCATTCCTGTTTGTCGGAACGATTGACGAAGCCGTTGAAAAAGCAAGGAAGGGTTGATTATGAATACATTTCGTTTAATAATCGCATCTCCCGACGGAAATCTTTTTGATGATGAGATTATTAAGGTTTCAATGCGTGGAGCAGAGGGTGATTTTGCCATAATGGCAGGGCATATCCCGTTTATTACCTCGGTAAAATCGTGTGAGTGCAGGCTTGAACTTGCTGATGGTACAGAAAAAATCGGCTATACCGACGGCGGCTTGCTGACTGTTTCAACGGATGATGTTACACTTCTTTCAGGGAGCTTTCATTGGTAAAATAATAAAAGGGGACTCAACGCCGTCCCCTTAAACCCCTGCTTTTTAGTGTAGGTAAATGATAGAAATCATATCACATTCATATGCCAATCTTTGGCACACCTTACGTGCCAAAAAAACAGATTGTCATACGAATATGACACGCTTTCTATCTTTATCGAATAAGTATAATTCATTTAAGGCAAGAGAGCAGACGGTTATTTCGACACCTTTCAGATAGAATGGAGGTGTTGTTATGGAAGATTTAACAATAGTATTACTTGTAATATTACTTATAATCATCTATATAAAAAAGTAACCGCCTACTCACAATAGGCAGTTACTCAATTTAATTTAGTATATTGTCTTTTGCGAAATAACTGTTTGGTTATCTCTCTTGTCTACATTCTATCATAAAAAAATGATATTGTCAAGTAGGAGCAGATATTATTTATCTGTTTTTTTTCTGGGGGATATATTCCCCTACTTTATTTTAGGATATGGTTTAAATTCATTTGTACGACCTAAAATATAATCTGTTGACGTCCCATAAAAATCAGCAAGCTGTAACAATAATTCTATAGGTATATTTTGAAAACCACGTTCATATCTCGAATAAACAGTTTGTTTTATACCAAGCATGAAAAAACTATTTACTTTGCTATTGCTATCCATCATTGTTGGATGCAGTTCATCAAGCACAACAATTCAGGAAGTACAAATAACACAGCACCCCATTCAGATTGTACAAACAGAAATTCCCGTTACACCCGAGCCAACTACTCCACCTGAGATATTTGATATTAATTCAATTCCTGCTTATAGTGGCAGTCCCTACGTGATTGTAAATAATAAATCATGTACTTTATAAGGTTACACCTGTGTTTGAAGGAGATAATCTCCTTGCAACAGGAGTTTTAATGGAAGGGCTTTCAGCTGAGGATAACGGAATATGCTTTAATGTGTTCTGCTATAACGAACAACCCGGAATTATCATAGACCATTCAACCGGAGAAAGTAAAATCGAACAGTGATAAATGCCTACAAATTACAATTAAAAATATGCTGTAGGGGCTGACTCTCCGACAACCCGAATAAAAGCAAATCTCCCCTACGGTTAAAATTTACACCGTAGGGGCAGATAAATCTGTCTGTTTTTTATTGTTTACTACTTTATAATTCCGTATTCCTTTTTTATTCTTAAAATTCGCTTAACTGCCGCATCAACTGTACTTTCGCTTATTGCACCGTTTTTGACTCCTTCTACAATCTCCGAAAGTGCCGCATCAAAATCCGATACAATAATCATGTCATTACCGGCATTGACTGCTTTTATGTAAGCATTCCCGTAAGACTGAACCGCTTCCATTGCCATGTCGTCAGTCATGATTATTCCGTTAAATTCCATACTGTCACGCAAATATTGATGCACAGCAGGTGACAACGAAGCCGGAAGCTCCGAATCCATACAGCTTACTATATTATGTGCAACAAGCACTGCTTCTGCACCCTCTGCAATTCCTGCACGAAACGGCTGAAAATCCGTATGTAGAAAATCTTCTATCGGACGGTTGTCCACCGCAATTCCCGTATGCGTGTCCACATTCGAACCATAGCCCGGAAAATGTTTCAGACAACTAAGAATATTTTGCCTTTTTGCCGCTTTTACAGCTTCTGCAGCATACTGAACAGTTGTGTCTGTACTCTCTCCAATTGAACGCTTATATATAAAATCATCAGGGTCAGTTGACACATCAACAACAGGACCAAGATTCATATTTACTCCAAGTTCATACAGCAGCTGTGATTTTTCAGCTGTTATATTTATAAGGTTGTCCATCCCTCCGGCTCTATAATAATACGCAGGCGAAGCAAACGGTTCCTCTCTCAGATACGGATTTGAACTAACACGCACCACCGTACCGCCCTCTTCATCGGTTGAAATAAAAACAGGAATTTTTGAAGCTTTCTGATAGCCCGAAGTTTTTTTGATAACCTCGCTCTTTGTAAGTCCTTCAAAATCACGGGCAAACATAACAATACCGCCGGCACCCTTTTCAAGAATGTCCGCCATATTCTCCTCACAGCGTACCATAAGCATCTGAGCCGCTTTTTCTTCAAGGGTCATATTTTCCTCACGTATCTCCTGTGCTCCGCATCCGCACAAAAGAACGGAGACAACTACAGCTAAAATTGATTTTTTCATAATATTTTTCCTTTCCTTGGTTATTCATAGGACGAGCATTAATAACACTATATTATATTCAATTAATTGTGATAATATTACTAAATTTTTTAAAAACTCACCTTTTAACAAAAAAACTACCTTTGCGGAAGGTAGCTCTTTTGGTTTTATGTATAGGATAAAAGGGTAGAATGTAATTTCTACCCTTTTATTATAACACAACTTATTATACATTGCAAGCCTTTTTAGAAAATTTTTTGTAAAAAAGCAAGAATTTTCACAGAAATATTTACCATATGCAGTGGAACCACCAAAAACAAACACAATATTTAGGTTTTTAATCCACTTTCTCAACGCTCATAATCTCGCCTGTAGTCTTTACATATTTTGTATTAATGTCCACGGCACGTCCTACAGAAACTTCCGTAGTATCGTCAAGCAGATATCCGTCCTCAGATTCTCTACCCTGAGCCTCAACAGTCAGCATACAGGTGTATTTATCCGGCAATGTTGCCCACTTGATTTCTCCGCTTGCCGTTGTTGACTGTATTTTTGAATCGGATACCTCAATATCCTTAATCTCTGCAATTATATCATCATCCTTGCTCAGCATCACACTGGCTTTTTTCAGTGCATTTACCGTAAACTCTCTTACTCCAAGCACTTTAACCGTATATCTGAGCGTTACATCCGATGTTACCGCCGTTGTTGCGTTTGACATAAATCTGATGCCTATACCCGCCGCCGCAATAAGTACCAACAGTATAACCGCAATATCAATTATACTTATTTTTCCGCCGATTTTTCCGTTCTTATCCATCAAAACGCACCTCCTTAATCATTAATTTCAATAATATATCCATTGGTCGCATATCCCTTACCTCTTATTGGGATATTAGCACCAACTTTGATCATTGTGTCACCGGTTTTTATTGCTCTTTCGCTTACCTCGCAATCAGCAGTTACCGTAACGTATATATCCTCACGTTCCTCATTTACCTCATTACGGTAAACACCTTCAATTCCGTCATAAACCATAATCGTTGACGGCTCGGCTTTAACGTCTTTTATAACTCCGCCGTCCTTTTCCGTAAGACTAAGCGTTACCTTGTCTCCTGACGACATAGTATCTGCAAGACCTTTTTCTCTGTCCGAAATCATTACCGTAAATTCAACAGACTGTGACTCTGTTTTAACAGATGAGCCTCCGAACATTACCCACAGCACCGCTATTGCCGCCACAGCAACGATAACTATTAATGTATCAACAATCGTCCACTTTTTCATGTTTATTTCTCCTTTTTTACTGCTTCCTTATATATTTTTTCCGTTTGCTCTGTCATAGCCTTTGCTGTGAAGGTTGATTTAAAAATCTCCTTTGAGCCGTCCGAAAGCTTTTTGTAAAGCTCACCATCGCTCAAAAGCTCCTTAAGCTTCTTATACAGCTCGCCGCTGTTTTGCTTTGGAACTATAAATCCGTTTTGACCGTTCTTGATAACTCCCGGATTTCCTCCGAAGTCAGACACTACCGCAGGAACGCCTATACTCATACCTTCAAGAAGTGCAAGGCTTGTTGCTTCTGTTCCGTATGAGGCATTAACCTGAATATCCGTTATGCTCATAAGCTTATCCACATCCGAAATAAAGCCCGTAAAAATTATATCCTCCTCACGTCCAAGAGCCTTGACCTTATTTTTTAGCGTTTCCTCATAGCTTCCCGTTCCTGCAATATAGAAGCGTGCATTAAAGCCGTCCTTGATGAGCATATCTGCCGCCTCGATAAAATACTCATGACCTTTTATATCCTCAAGTCTTGCAACTATAGATATAACTTTTTTATCTTCAGCGTTAAATCTCTTTCTGATTTCAGATGTATCCTCAGGCTTTTCAAGACCTTTTACGCCATTTAATATAACGCTTATCTTCTTATCCGATACACCCGTTGCCGTGAGGTTATCCTTTGCCGCCTCTGCAACGGCAATTATTTTATCGGCATAGTAGTTGTTTATCATGCCGTTTATAAGCTTGCCGATTCCCTTTGAGATTTTGGGCGACGGCTCAAACACGCTATGCCTTGTAAAAACCACCTTTGCTCCTGCTTTTCTTGCGGCAATTCTTGCCGACATACTTCCGTGAGTATGAACCACATCGGGTTTTTCACGTTTGAAAATCTCCGTAAGATTTTTTATTGCTTCTTTATCAAGCGACTTATCCGCCATTCCCGACACCTCTATGACCTCTATTCCCATAGCGTCAATGTGTGGCTTTAAGAGACTGTTTTGCGGCAAGACCGCCTTAACCTCAAATTCATCGTAATTAAAATTTTCAAGCAGCGTTAAAACGCATTTTCCTGCTCCTCCGATATTTGTATCAGATGAAACCTCAATAACCTTAATCAATTTATTATGCCCCTTTCTATTCTGCTCTTCCTCTTATATACTTTAACGACGAGCCCATGGCAAGCACCATAAAGAACAGAGCCATTACCCTGTAATTATAGAAGGTATAGTCAAACATACTCTGTGCCAGGAACGCCGCTACTCCGCAAGAAAGTGCAAGAGCCATAACCGAATAGTTGTTCTTCTTATGCTTTCCGATGCGGTAAACTGCTGTCATGTTTTTAAAGAACACAAAATTTAATATCAAAAATACTGCTAATGCTCCGATGCCCGCTTCAACCATAAGCTGTAAAAATGTATTATGCGAATGCGGTGCAATGATTGCATTATATGAGAAGAACGGATAAACCTTTGCAAATGCCGCTTCACCCATTCCTATACCACCAAGCCAGTAGTGCTTCATCATGCCGAGAGTTCCCATCCATATAAACACTCTGTATGAGGTTGATGAATCTTCCATGTTTCCGATTGAAAGCAGTCTGTTGATTATTGTCTCAGGCAGAACAAACGGAAGCAGACATATCAGAAACGGTATAATACCCCACAGTCTTCCCTCATAGAACGTTACAAAAATTACTGCTCCGAGCATAAAGCCTATCCAACAGCCTCTTGACTGCGTAAGGATAAGGCATAAGGCAAGCACGCCGAACATCGCAAGATACGCCCACTTTGCCCATGTTTTTGCTTTATATTTTACAAAGAACACAGCACACACAGGCAGTACAAGGAGCAGATATTCACCAAGCACGTTCGGGTTTGCAAGCGTTGAGTATACTCGCATCGTTTCCTCCTCAAACATAGTTTCATCTATCCATGCATTTGAGGTTGTCCATCCAAACACATACTGCATAACTCCGTAAAGAGCCACAAGCACACCTGAAAATACAAACACCTTTAATAAGCCATAAAGCTGTGCCTTTGTTTTTACCGTATTTATTATTACAAAATAGAAGGTCACAAACACAAAATACATTGCCCATACCTTCAGGCTTCCCAATACCGCAAATGACAGTGCCGATGATACAAACAGTATCGCAAGAAGAACAATCAAGCCTAAGCCTACTCCGTCAAGACGGAATTTGAAATCCTGATGAGTAAGAGCATAGATTACAAACGATAATCCCGTCCACAGACAAATTGCCGCAAGAAGCATTGTCGGAACAAGCGGTGCTAAGAATACTGCCGCATATACTCCCGTTACCGGTGCATACAGAACAAGCAGCATACCGAATACCGCAAAGGGCAGTGCAAGCCCGATAAGCGGAGAAACAATCATAGCCGCTCCCATAATACAGCCTGCAACTATTCCGAGTGCAATTTTTTCTGAGCCTTCAAACTCTTTTTCATTATAAAATTCAAAATCAAGGTCGCCAAAGCCTATAGCCGCTTTTACGAAATCAACAAATCTTGAGCCGTTCAGAAACGCCATAAGATTATATTTGAAAATCAGCATAACCGCACCTATTACTCCGACTATAAGCACAGGTATTGAATATGAACGGACCGTCACAAGCTTCAGCAGTGTGTAGATAAGGCTTGAAGAAAGTATCATTGTACCCCATAAGCGTGTGTTTACCGCCATAAAGCCGTTAACGTAAACCTTACCCAAATGACATATAACGCTTGTATTTATTTTATCGGCTATATATACGCCGATTTTCTTTTGTAAAAATTCAAGAAATACCGCCGGCAGTCTGCATATTTTATATATCAGACTTTTGCAGGCGTAATCCGGCTTGTCGGTCGAGCCGATAAACCCGATTATACAGCTGTTTTTCCATCCGCTTGAAAATGCGTTGTATATCCGCATCAATAGCCGTCCGGTAAAGCTTTCCTTGAACATAGAAGCAAGCTTTGTTCCGAAAGCAATTAAAGACGTTATAATAAGACTGTTCATTGGTTATATCCTTTCTGTAAATTATTGTTTATTAGCGTAAGGGGACTGGCTGTCCCCTTACCAACCTCTGCTATTTGGTGTAGATAAAATCTCGAAAGCAATTCATATCTATATTCCAATCTGGGGCACACCTTACGTGCCAAAAAAACAGATTGTCATATACATATGAAATGCTTTCTCGATTTCTCGCACAGAGCAAACAGACACGTTTTTGTCCGTTCATAGGCAGTGAATGATAAGAGCTTTTATGTATTGAGAACTAAATTTTTTCGGACGAGGCTTGTCGCCATAGGCGGTGCCGAAGTACGCAAATTTAGTGAACAATATATAATTGCTCTTAGAATGAGCGTTAATGCTCCACCAAAAAAGCAGGGGTGCAGGCAAACAACGCATCAGCGTTGTAGCATAGCAAACTGCAAGTTTGCGTAGCGTTGCAAAGACGGCGATTGAGTCCCCGCATATAAACAATAATTTATCTCCTTTTTAATATCGCTTTTACTTCTTCAATTCCCATAACAAGCACACATACTCCGTAAACGATTACACCTGCAATTCCGCAAGCTCCGCACACGATTATCTGGCTTATAAATCCGCCATCGGGATTATATAAAAACCGATAAAGTGCAAACACTGCCGCCGCCATAACGACCGTGCTTAAAATTATTTTCAGTAAATCAGGAGCATCAGCTTTACTTATCATTCCCGACTGACGCTTTGCAATGCACAGTGCATTCAGTACCGCATTAAATATGCTTCCGCCTGCTGCCGCAAGAGCAAGTCCCTGAGTTTTGAATATTCCGAACAGCACGTATGCCGCAACTACATTGAACACCATACTCAGGATTGAGTTCCTCATAGGAGTCTTACTGTCACTTATCGAGAAGAAATATTTTGAAAGAATCTCGTTAACCGCAAGCCCAAGCATTCCTATACTGTAGCATGACAGAACGCTTGCAATAACTCTTGCACTTTCCGCAGTCATTTCACCTCTGCGGTAGATTATATTTGTTATCGGGTTTGATAAAATTATCATTCCTGCCATTAACGGAAGTATTACTATAAATATAGCCCTTATTGAAATTCTTATCAGATTTTTCGCTTCGTCCGTATCGTCTGAAGCATTCGCCTGTGAAAGCTTCGGGAATATCAGATTTGTTACCACAAACGAAAATACTCCCGTTACTATGATGTACAGTCTGTTTGCCAGCTCAAGTGACGAGTATGCTCCGTCAATCCCTGACGCAAGACGTGAATTTACCACACTGTACAACGGCTGTACCCATGTGCTTATAAGCATAGGTCCTGCCAGAAGAAGTGCGTTCTTTATGTTTTTGTCCTTTAATCTGAAATCAAGTCTGAATTTATATTTAAACTTAATCAGTGACGGCACCTGCACAAGCACTTGTAGGCTCCATGCAACAACCATCGTAACCGCCAGCCCCGTAACTCCGTATTTTTTTCCAAAAATCACGAAATACAAGATTATTGCCGCGTTTGATACGAGGCTTATAATCGACGGGATATTATATTCGCCCATCGACTGCAAAAATCCGACAAACGAGAACGCAAAGCCCGTAAAAATTATCATCGGGAACATGATAAACGTAAGCCTTACCGTTAAATCATGCTTGTCACCCGTATAATTAGGTGCCATGAAGTTTACTACCTGCTCCGAGAATATCATGCCAAGCACCGCAATCGCAACTGCCGCAAGGAACACCATTGTCACAAATTTATTGACAAACTCCATTGCTTCCTTTTTGCCCTGCTTTGTCATTATGTTACTGAAAACAGGAATGAATGTAGCTGAAATAACTCCGCCTATGACCACGTCAAAAAGCGTTGTGGGTGCTTTTGATGCCGCCATGAACGCATCAGCCTCCATGCCCGTTCCGAAAAACGCCGCAATCAGCGAATCACGTACAAGCCCCAAAGCCTTTGCAAGAAGCGTCGCCGCAGCCATAAATACTGCAGTCTTTAACAGCTTTTTTCCGTTACTCAAATATCAACACTTCCTTTTTCGTAAAGCTCAACCGCAAGCTCTGCATTCTTTTCTGCAAGAGCCTTTAATCCTGTGTAGCTTCTCTTGAGGTTGTCTTTTATAACAACATAATCTCTTATTGTTTCTTCAAGCATTGTAAACAGCTTTTCCTCTGTAAGCTCCTCAACCTTAATCATTCTGTCCTGACCGATGTTGTTCATAAAGCTGCTGATTTTCGGGTCGTATACAAGACCTATCATCGGGACGTCGCTGATTGCCGCATACATAAGCATATGAAGTCTCATTCCTATGCAGAAATCCATACATCCCACAACGGAAAGCATATCGTTTACCGCCTGATGATTTTCCACTATCGAAGCCTTTTCCTTCATTTTGCTCATAATGCTCTTTGAAATTGACAAGTCCTTTGATGCCTGCATCGGTAAAAATACAGGATACAGTCCGTATTCTGCAGAAGCTCTGTCGCATACCCTTGCGATAATATTTTCAAAGTCGCTTCCCAATGTACTCCATCTTCTTACCGAAATTCCCATAATACGCTTACCCTCAGCCTTAGCCTCACGGAGAATATATTTTCCGATTGAGCTGTCGGGTATATCAAGAGTCAATGCAGGGTCTGCCGTAAGAAGAGTTACAGGTTCTGTTACACCGATTGTCTTTAGAGTTTCTTCACTTTCTTTATCTCTTAATGTTATTAAATCAACAGTATTTAAAATACTTTTTGTAAACTGAATGTTTGATTCTTTCTTAAGCGGCCCGATTCCGTTTGAATAAAGCATAACCTTCAAGCCGTTTTTCTTTGCCATCTTTATTATTGAAAGATAATACCACAGCGATTTTGTACTTGTTCTGTCCTGAATAAGCGTTCCGCCGCCCGAAATCAGCATATCTGCTTTTTTCATATGCTTCCACAGGCTGAATATTGAATATCTGTTTATTGATTTTACCTTGTAATTTCTGAACGTTTCTTTTGGATTTGCACTAAGCACCACAATATTCGGGCTTTCCTTATGCTTCTTTAAATCATCTATGATTGATTTTAAAAGTGCATCGTCACCGCTGTTACGGAAGCCGTAATAGCCTGAAATAAGTATTTCATCCTGCTTTGACAATGCCCAGTCATAGACCTTTATGCTATCGTCCGCCATTCTTGAAACACTGTATTCTTTCTTTATAAGCTCTCTGCCGTATACTCCGAGTGCTTTTTGCTCAGAAGGCGTCATTGCAAAGAACTTTAATGTATCCTCAAGCAAAAGCTTTGTTGACGGCATAACGCAGCCTCTGCAGCAGAAATTTGTATCTATTCCTACCTGTAGCTTACTTTCGTCAAACAAGCCGATGTATCCCTCATTACCTGCAATTATAACAGGCTTTTGTGCCGCCATTGCCTCTAATGCCGCACGGCTTACGCCCACAAACAGCTTTGCAAGTGCGGCTAATTTATTAATATCCGTTCTTGCACCCGTAAGAGTTATACACTCATAGCCCAACTGCTTGTTTACCTTTTCCGCCTGAGCCTTTACATTTTCAAAATCGTCACCTGCTCCGACAACAACAAGACGAAGCTTATCCACTGCCTTTGCAATATCAGGTACTGCCTGAATATACTGCTTTGCCGCAAGGCTTCTTGATTCATCAAGACGGCTTACGTATACGATAATATTTTCGTCAGGCTTTATATTAAACTCTGCCCTGACATCCGATGTGTCTGTATCAGGTGAGAATTTTTCTGTGTCTATTCCGTTTATTGTAACTCTTATATCTCCTGCAGGGATTTTGTAGTTATCCATCAGATATGTTTTTATATCCTCAGATACTGCTACAACCTTTTCACCCCAGTCTGTTATATATTTAAGACCGTATTTTGTTGTGAATACCCAATGAGCAGACGTTACAAACGGGAACTTCATACGCTTATGAAGCTTTCCCAATATAAATGACGGGATTCTCGCATGAGAGTGTACCATGTCAATATTTTCATTTTTAATTATTTCGGCAAGAAGCTTTGCCGAGCGAATCATATTAAGAGGATTCTTATTTTTCAGCGGTACATTAAAATGCTTTATTCCTGCTGCCTCGATTTCTTTAACGTAAACTCCTCCGTTTGATGCAACAAAAACATTGAAGCCCTTTCTTTTAAGCTCCTTTGCAAGCTCCACCACGTGAGTTTCTGCTCCTCCGATATTAAGTTGCATCAATGCAAGTAAAATATTAGCGTTTTTCTTCAAAATATAATTCCTCCAATCTCCGCTATTACTCCATTATAATTTATATTTTTATTATAAGGCAAATCACCTGAATTGTACATGATTATAACACAAATGACTTATAATTGTAATAAACAAAAATATTTTAAGTAACAATCTCGTTACAAAATTATATATAATTAAAAAAAGATTTGACATAATAACAATTTTTGTATATAATAATAGATATATGATTTCTACTATATAATTAAAGAAAGGACTTAAATTTTATGGAAAACAAAAAAAGAGGTTCGTTCTCTGGCGGCTTCGGATTTGTTCTTGCGGCGGCAGGCTCGGCTGTCGGATTGGGTAATATCTGGAGATTCCCGTATCTGGCGGCAAAATATGGTGGAGGCATATTCCTACTTGTTTATATTTTGCTCGTTATCACATTAGGTTATACACTTATGATTGCAGAGAACGCAATCGGAAGACGTACAGGCAAGGGTGCTCTTAACGCTTTTGCGGAGCTTAGCAAAAAATGGGGCTGGCTTGGACTTCTTGCAACACTTGTTCCGTGTATCATCCTTCCTTACTACAACGTAATCGGCGGATGGGTTATCAAATACTTTATTGCATATCTTGATGCTCAAGCAGCAGCAGTTGCAGGTGAAACATACTTTACCGATATGCTTGCTTCACCGGGAACATTGATTCTGTTCCAGGCAATATTTACAGGTATAACAATGGCAATTCTGTTAAACGGTGTTGAAAAGGGCGTTGAAAAAACAAGTGCTGTTCTTATGCCGATGCTTATAGTTCTTGCAATCGTCATTGCAATTTATTCAATTTCACGTCCGGGTGCAATAGAGGGCGTTAAGTATTTGTTTATACCTAAATTTGAAAACTTTACAATAAACAGTGTGCTTGCAGCATTGGGACAGATGTTCTATTCACTGTCGCTTGCAATGGGTATCATGATAACCTACGGCTCATATCTGCCAAAGGATGCAGACCTTAACAAGAGTGTAGGTCAGATTGAAATTTGCGATACTATCGTTGCTATCCTTGCAGGAGCAATGATTATCCCTGCTGTATTTGCTTTCTCAGGCGGTGACGAATCGGCTCTTGGTGCAGGACCGGGCTTGATGTTTGTAACACTTCCTAAGGTATTCAACAGCATGGGTATGGCAAATATAATCGGAGGACTATTCTTCTTCCTTGTGTTTGCAGCAGCTCTTACTTCTTCGATATCAATTATGGAGACAATAGTTGCCAGTGTATGCGACCACTTCAAAATAGGACGTACAAGGTCGGTTATTATTGTAGCAGGAATGTCATTTCTTATAAGCTTACTTCCTGCACTTGGCTATAACGTGCTTTCAGGTGTACGCTTCTTCGGAAAATTTGATATACTTGACTTTATGGACTTTATAACAAACTCAGTCCTGATGCCTGTTTGTGCATTGCTTACCTGCTTGTTTGTATCAGTAGGTATTGGTGTAAAGGTTATCGGCGACGAGGTTCTTTCATCAGGAAAATTCGGCAGACAGAAGCTTTTCAATGTTATGATAAAGTTTATAGCACCGATTTTGCTTATAGCTATTCTTGTTAGCTCACTACTGAATTCATTAGGAATAATCAGTCTGTAAAATATCTAAAAGGAGTTGATTGGAATGCCATCATGGCTTTCTGACTTTATAATGAATCTGAATGCTACATTTGTTGTAGAGGGACGCTGGCGTTGGTTTGCAAGCGGTCTCGGATTCACATTGCTTATCTCACTGTTTGCGGTACTGCTCGGTCTTGTACTCGGCGTGCTTGCGGCATTGGGTAAGCTTTCAAAATTCAAGCCTATCAAGGCGATTGCAGGTATATACGTAGATATAATAAGAGGAACACCTACAATGGTGCAGATTCTTATTATATACTACATAATATTCCAGAGTATAAACATCGAAAAATGGATTGTCGGAGTAATTGCTTTCGGAATCAACAGCGGTGCATATATTGCTGAGATTGTAAGAGGCGGCATACTGTCCGTAAACATCGGACAAACCGAAGCAGGACGCTCACTTGGTCTTACTCAGTCACAGACAATGCGTAGTATAATAATGCCTCAGGCTATGAAGAATATTCTTCCTGCACTGGGTAATGAATTTGTTGTTCTTATAAAAGAAACGGCTGTTATCGGAATGGTTGCCAACATCGATCTTGTCGGTGCCGCAAAAAAGGTTCAGAGCCTTACCTACGACTTTGCCGTTCCGCTTATATCAATCGCTGTAATTTACTATGTGGTAATTAAAATTATAAGCGTATTCCTGAACAAGCTTGAAGAACATATGCGTAAATCAGACAGGCGTTAAGGAGGGAATTACCGTGATTGAAGTTAAAGATTTAAAAAAGAGCTTTGGTAAGCTTGAGGTTCTTAAAGGAATTGACAAAAAAATTGAACAGGGTGAGAAGGTTGTTATAATCGGCCCGTCGGGAAGCGGAAAATCTACGTTTCTGAGATGCCTGAACCTTCTTGAAGAGCCTACAAGCGGAGATATATTCATCAATAACGAACGTATCACCGACAAAAAAATAAATATAAATACCGTCCGTGAAAAAATGGGTATGGTATTCCAGCAGTTCAATCTGTTTCCGCACCTGAGCGTGCTTGATAACATCACTCTTGCACCGATTAAGGTAAAGAAGCTTTCAAAGGAAGCTGCCGAAGCAAAGGCAAGAGAGCTTTTAAAGCGAGTAGGTCTTGAGGACAAGGCAGACAACTATCCCGCACAGCTTTCGGGCGGTCAGCAGCAGAGAATTGCAATCGCAAGAGCACTTGCCATGGAGCCTGAGATAATGCTCTTTGACGAGCCAACCTCAGCACTTGACCCTGAAATGGTCGGCGAGGTTCTTGCCGTTATGAAAGACCTTGCAAACGCAGGTATGACAATGGTGGTTGTAACACACGAAATGGGCTTTGCCCGTGAGGTTGCATCACGTGTTATGTTTATGGATGAAGGATATGTTCTTGAGGATGACACTCCTGAAAACGTATTTGACAATCCACAAAACGAAAGAACAAAGGAATTTTTAGGTAAAATTCTTTAACAGTGAAAACATTTATGTTTTAAATTATTTTATATAAAAATGGAGGATTTCAAAATGAAAAAAATCACAAAAATAGTTGCTTTAGCAGCAGCTGCAATCATGAGCATCGCCGCACTTTCAGGCTGCGGCAAGGATTCAAGCAAGCTTATCATGGGTACAAACGCTGCGTTCCCACCGTTTGAATTCACAACATCACAAGGCCTTGTAGGCGAGTTTGACGGTATCGACGTTGCAATCGCACAGAAGATAGCAGAAGCTCAGGGCAAGACACTTGAGGTTGCAGACATGGAATTTGACGGTCTTATTGCATCAGTTAAGACAGGTAAGGTTGACATGGCTGTTGCAGGTATGACAATCACAGAAGAGAGAAAGCAGAACGTTGATTTCTCAGATCCATATTATGTTGCAACACAGGTTATGATTGTTGGTGCTGACAACGAGGAAATCAAAACTGCCGAGGATTTAAAGAACGGCAAGAAGGTCGGCGTTGTACTTGGTTACACAGGCGACAATATCGTTACAGAAACACTTCAGATTGCTGAAGAAAACATCGTAAGAGCAAACAGAGGTATCGACGTTGTTCAGGATGTAAAGAACGGCAAGCTTGACGCAGTTGTTATGGACAGTGCTACAGGTAAGGCACTTGCAGATAAGAACGGCTTGAAGGTTGTTGAAGACCCTGCTGCATTCGAGAGCGAAGAATACGCTATCGCAGTTAAGAAGGGTAACACAGAGCTTCTTGAAGCTATAAACACAGTTCTTGCTGAAATGGAAGCAAACGGCGAAATCGCTGCTCTTGCTGAAAAGTACGAAGGCGCTGCACAGGAATAATAAAACGGGAGGGCGTAGAAACCCTCCCCTACACTAAAATTTAATAATTAGTAGGGGCAGGGTTCCATCCCTGCCCGCTTTTTATTTACGGATTGCACCTTCCGCATGGGTCGTAGCCTTGCGAGATTGCTTCATCACGGGTACATTTCAGTGGTCTTTTGTTTTTCTCTTTCATATCACTGACGCTTGAACATGACGGATAGTGAAATTTCTTTGTGTTTTTATTTGCAATATATGTAATTTCTTCAGTTTGTTGGGGTTGTGTTGTTTGTTGAGGCTCTTCAGTTTCATATGTTTCTTCTGTTTGTATAGGTTGTTGGTTTATTTCAGCCTTATCAAGAACTATTTCTGACATTTTACTGCAGCCTGTAAGAACGCATACCAAGAGTAATGCAATTAATTTTTTCATGATTTTTCTCCTTTTTTGTAAATTAATATATACGCATTATATTTGCAAATTAAAAAATGCGCCTACCGAAGTTAAATGACGATAAGGAAGAAAGGTAAAAATGTGTTATGCAGCCGGATTGATACGATATTGTAGAAATTTAAAATTTGGAGGATTTTACAATGAAATCAATATTTGAACAGAACGGTGGAACATACACAAAAGTAGGAGATTACTATATCCCTAATATATCTGTACCCGACACAAAGAAATACAATATCGGCAAATACGGAAATTTGAGAAAAACATTCTTGAAAGAACATCACAAATCCTATTACACAATTCTTTTTATGGAAGGCAAGCTGTTTGAACACCTTGCGGAGATAGACGAAACCTGCCATAGGTGTTTGAAAGATATGATAACTAAAATGGCAGAACAAGAAGGTGTTACGGAGCAGTTAAAGGCAACATCGCAGATGGAATGGGTACAGAAAATGAATAATGTTCGCAACCGGGCAGAAGAAGTTGTTTTGAGTAAATATGTGTATAATTTTTAGCGGTATTTAAAAAATGACAGTAACCAAACAAAACTTGGTTACTGTCATTTTATGCAAAGAAAGATATAAGGAGCATTACTATCCCACCGGCAAAAAACAATATATTTGATAGAATCTGTGATGTTGAAATAATCTCTTGAGGTTCTTTAGGATTAATAAAAATTGTGTATAAACTATTCTTTTTGAGTTTTCTGCCCAAATAATTGCTTTCACTTGCAATTATTTCTTTTCCGTTATATGTAAATTTAAATTGTGACTTATATCCTTTATTTGCCGTATCAGATGTAAAAAACCATTTGCTACAGGTTGCAATACATTCAGCCTTTATTTTCACAAACCTAATTAACTTAATAAGATTTGCTGAGGAATAAATCATTAAAATTACACCTATAACAATAAAAAACATATTTTCAATTAATTTATCTATCATAATACACCTTTAATTTAGGATACAGTTATGCTTAAGCATAACTGTATCCTTTGTATAGATTATAATTTTGTTGAAATTTGAAGACCAAGGCTATTGATTAATCCTTTTATTGCAGAAATTTGTTCATTTATTTTTTTCTCAACATCGCTGTTATCCGTGAACCAACCTATCATACCTTCATCTTCTTGCCATTCACAATATTTCTTTTCACCTAAAATTCTTAACTGAGCAAGATTTATCAAGTATCTATTTAAATTTTCGATATTATCATCTGATACATAATAGTAATTACCTTTGTTTGTTACAATGTCATCAAACAAACTGCTTATTGCTGTTGTCATTCGGTCATAACATATCATTTGATAATGTTGTTTTAGATCTTTACTTATTCCGGTAATAATATCAATACCGTCTCTTACTGCAACAACTGCAAGAACATATACATTAGCTTTTGATAATGCACTAATTAATTCTTTGCCAGCAATTTCCATCACATCTCCGCCAAGAGCTAAAACTTCATCTCCATAACTTCCAGCTAATTTGTTCATAATAGCTGAAGCTGCATCTTTTGCATGATCATCCGAAGAATTATCTTTTATTTCTTGCAAAATATCTATATTGTTTTCAAATGCCTGTGCATTTGCACTAACCTTCGAGAATGAAGCTATGGTATCCGCTATATCAAGACCATATGAAACATAAGAAATTACTTTACAAGCTTTACCTACTTTGTCATTTATTGCATTTAAATTAATCAAGGTAAGAGTTTGAGATTTCATTGAGTATGTAGTTATTTTTATTTCTCCCAATTTAGGATTAATTTCGATTACTTCTTCTATGATTTCTTTATATGTACTAAACAATAAATAGTGAATGGTATTTGTGTCTGCTGTCCCATTAATCTTGCTTATTAATTGAGTAATTTTCTTTATTTCACCATATGGAGCTGTTCCATAAGTTTTTATATTGGAGATTAGTGCAGATAAAGTTTCTATCATAGTTTTTCTGGTTTGTTCTGTTTCTAATCCCTCAACATAACTATTGTCAGCATAATTTGCAAAATAATCTATCATGATATCACGATATAATTCGTCTTTATTCCAAACACCAAAAACTCCAGCTAAAAATGCCGTATCTGCCTTCCATAACCAATCATTATCAAATTTTTCGACTGCAGATGCATAATAATAGTAATCATCACTATATAGTTGTTTTGCATTTCCGTTATAAATCTGATAAATCAATGGGTCAGTGCCATTACGCACTTCTGTTTTATCATCTATTCCATCTCGATCGCTATGTTCCATCATTGGATTGGATGTCATCACAAGATATACTCGTGTTCCTCTTTGAACTACATGAATTTCCTCACCGTTTTTTAGACCATCGCCATCATAATCGGCAGACAATACACCGTCGCCATCATAATTGAAATCTATACCCGAAAATTCATCAGAACCATTGCTCAACACCAATGATCCATTTTTAATTAATTCAGTATAATAATCTGAGATACCATCTTCATTAGAATCGGTTATTAAATCAATGGTTTCATCTTCTATCACATCAAAAATACTATACAATTCATCAGCCAATGTTGCATGGTAATATTTTCCACCTGTCGTTTCAGCTAAATATATAAGTTCATCAGTATCAAGAGATGTTCCCAATCCAATGCTATATATTGTAATCCCATTTTCTTGTGCACTTTGAGCGACACTATATGGAGAAGCAGAACTGCTATTATCCATACCATCTGTAAGAGCTATAATTAATTTATATGCTTCCTCAGTTTCGTAATTTTCATTTTCAAAAAGAGATATAGCATCATCTACAGCATCATATATAGCGGTACGTCCTGGAGTAATTATATTATCAATAGCTTCGTATAATAGATCTTTATCAGAAGTAAATCCTTGTAAAATATGCGAATTAGTTGCAAATCTTATTACTGCACCTCTATCTTTTTCAGAAAATTTTTCAACCATTGCCTTTGCAACTTTCATGCGAATACCATCTTTGTCATTCTTAGGGGTTGAATCATAACTCATTGAACCAGAGTCGTCTATAACAAATGCAATATCAAGCCTTGTTACATCATTTCCTTCACCAGAATTTAACGGGCCTTTAATTTCTTTATTCCAAATTTCATCAAATTCCACTTTGTTTAATAAAATATAAGTAGAAAAATGCGGGGTGGTGGCTACAACTTTACCATTTTCAACTACCTGATTTTCTAATTCCTCAAATTCTTTTGATTCTTCATTGAAATAATATATTCTAGGTTGAAAATCTTCACCGACTATTCCAATCGAACTGTCATATTCAAATGTTAGTATTGCCGATGAAATATCTCCATCAACTGTAAAATCATATGCATTCCCTAAATATCCGGGTATAGAAGCACTAATATATGGATTATCTGCTACACTTACTGGAGTTATACTCAGTGTATTTACTTGATTACCATTTAATTCAACATCAACCGAAGCAGATACCAAATTTGCTTCGGAAAGTTCTTCGGAACTTTGGCTAACCTCAAAAGAAGAATTTGCGACTTTTGGATCAAAATTATTATCTAATTCCCAATCATCAGTCGCTCCGTCACCATCTGTATCAGATTTGATAGGAGAAGTATTGTAAATATTGATTTCGTCATTATCATCAAGCGAATCATTATCACTATCTTTATTTGCCGGATTTGTGCCAATACTATATTCGTAACCATTTGAAAGTGTATCATTGTCTTGATCTTCGTCGTAATCCGATACGCCATTATTATCTGTATCTGCTTTTAACGGATCAGTTCCAAGCTCTACAACTTCTTGGTAATCACTTAATCCATCACCGTCTGTATCAATTTTAGTTATATCAGTTCCAACATATTGTTCTAATTCATCAGATAAATTATCTCCATCGGTATCTGTGGTAATATCAACCCACAAAGCAAACAATGTAGTGTTAGAATTTATCTTATTTTCTCTAAAATCAAACATATTTTTCCAATCGGTTTCTTCTTTGTCTAAAAACCATCCTACAAACTGAAAACCGCTTCGTTCAGGGTTTTCTGGTCTTAAAGCATATTCATCTTTATTCACAGTCTGTGTTTCGGGAACATTGGTTGCACCGTCATAATTCAAATCAAATGAAACTGTGTATGTAGAAGGAGAAGAAGGTCTTGAAGAACCACCGCCACCACTTGAACGCTTGATTGTATAATCAACACTCAAAACATCACTCACAAGCACACCATCTTTAACAGTAATTGCTTTAAGTGTGCAGGATTTTGAAATAGAAATTGCTTTTGTATATTTTGTGCTCTTAACAGTAGGGGTTGAACCATCTGTTGTGTAGTAAATTTCAGCACCTTCGGTTGTAGTTTCTAATTTAACACTTTTTGTTCCGGTGTAATTTCCTGCCTTCAATGATGCTGTTGGTGCTACTAAATCTACCGAAAGTCCGTTGTATGACATAACAGCAACATCACCACGAGTGGATGCTTTGCCTTTTGTTCCCTTTAAGTCAGCAGAAATACCTTTTTCCTCTGCAACTTCAAGATAACCCTTAGACCAATCTTTTGCATCAACTTCAACGTCATCACCATAACCCAATGCACAAACAACCATCTTGATTGCTTCTTCGTGCTTTACATCATCTTCGGGACGGAATTTACCATTGCCATCACCATTGATAATACCTTCTTTGGATGCAACGTTAATATAACCGCTTGCCCAATGGTCGCTGCTAACATCATCAAAGATAGTTTCGCCTTTTGCTTTTTCTGCATCGGCTTCTTTATCAATCATTCTGCAAACAATAGCTGCCATTTCAGCTCTTGTAATAGATTTTTCTGCCCCAAATGTTCCATCAGGGTAACCAGCTAAAATATCTAACTGTTCTAATGCTGTTGCAGCTTGTGCATAATAATCTGTTTCCTTCATGTCAGAAAAAACAGTATTTTCAGCTTCAGCTGCAAAAATATTCATAGGTGCAAGTGTCAAAAGTATTGCAACCACCAAGAATATACTTGTTAATCTTTTCATCAAATTCGACTTCCTTTCTGTTAGTTAAATGAATTTATGTAAATATGATTTTCTTTTCAAAGCAACATAGACATTCCCCCATATATAAAAAGTGTGCAGAACAATCGCTGTCCGCACACCGAAAAATGCAAACCCCGATTGTTGTCACACAAAACTTTACTAAACGAGAATTTCTTCATACATTCAAGCAAGTTGGAATTTGCATTTTTGCCAATTCAACGCTTGAATATACAAATGGGCATAATACACCCTGTAAAATAATAAAAATTCTCCTTGTATTTCATTGTAAAGTTTTATGTGACTTTAATATAATACCACATTTTTCATAAAATATCAATAGATTTCACAGAAAATCAGCATTTTGCCAATAAATTTTTTCAATATAAAAAGCTCTGTCATGCTTTTTAGTATGACAAAGCCTTAAAATTATAATATGTTTTTAATTTTCAAGTAATTTTCTCAATTCGTCTTTGCTTGGTAGTACAGTTTGATATTTGCTTGCAAAGATTTGTGTATTATCCTCAGGTAAAGTCATTTCTACAACAGCTTGGTTTTTGTCTTTGCATAAAATTATTCCTATTGTTTTATTTTCATCATCTAGTTTTACATTTCTGTCATAGAAATTTACATACATCTGCATTTGTCCTATGTCTTGATGTTTTAACTCACCAATTTTCAAATCGAATAAAACAAAGCATTTAAGCAAACGGTTATAAAATACAAGGTCACATCTGAAATGTTCTTCCTCGAATGTAAGACGGACTTGTCTGCCGACAAAAGTAAAACCTTTGCCTAGTTCAAGCAAAAATTTCTGCAAATTATCAATTATGCGCTTTTCAAGCTCTGTTTCGGAATATTCTGCAAGTTCCGGCAATCCTAAAAATTCAAGCACATAAGGATCTTTTACTAAATCAGATGGTGCTTCTATTATCTGTCCGTCTGTAGAAAGCCTTTTTACATTTTCTTTATCTGTACTTAATGCCAGTCTTTCATATAAAGATGTATTAAACTGTCTTTTAAGTTCAGACAAGCTCCAATCATTTTTAACAGCTTCAATTTCGTAAAAATGTCTTTCTTCAACATTATCAATACGCATCAGTTTCAGATAATGCGACCAACTGAGATAAAATTTTCTGCCTGTTTCAGTTGACGGAAGATTTTTAGATTGGGGAAACACTGTTTCCCCAATTACATCATGGGAATAAATTGTATAAAATTTTCGCATTAGCTTCAAGTTATCCTGTGAATAACCTTTACCAAAATTTTCTGTTAAATACACAGATAAATTTTTCAAAATATATTGACCGTACTCTGCACGCTGCTCACCGTTTTGTTCTTCTTCGACAATCATTCTGCCTATTTCATAGTATGTGTAAACCATAGAAAGATTAACAGCAGTTTTTATATTATGCTTTGCCTGTGCAAGAATGTTGCCTACTTTTTCGAGAAAATTATTATCCATAACTAAATCTCCAATTCTATTTACATATATTTATTAACATAAATAAACAATAATATTATATCACTCAAATGTGTTTTTTTCAAGAATTTATATCAACAATCAGCACTTTGCCGATAAATATTTTATGTTACGCAATAGAACCCCATTTTTGAGGGTGGTAATATAAGTTCGTTACCTCGTTGGATTTCTCCTCTTACAACGCAAAACAAAGGCATTTTTTGGCCTCTATTTTACCATAATACAGCCTTGTGTATAAGGCTGTAAATATGAACACAAACACAAACATAGGCGTGATTTTCGTGCCTTTGTTTTGTTCACACATAAAAAGCAAGCTATCGAATCGGAGCATTTACCGATACGGCAGCCTGCTTTTTGTATTTATCCGAAAATGTATTTGAGGATAAATATTCAAGGCGGAAGCCTTGAAAGAGCATAGTAAAATTTGTGCGGTGGTAACAAAATTTGCTATGCGTTGAGGGAGTCCAGAGGGAAAGTCTGGCACACTTCTTTGCTCGCAAAGTGTAGTGTGTTACACCTTTACCGACGAGGCGGGTGTGAAAATATGTTGCTCTCCGTTTTTGAGCAATATATTTTCGCAGACGGCAAAATTACAAAAAGGTTGGTCGTCTGCCGTGCTTGTGGCAGACGGTCAGCCTTGCAGTAATTTGTGGAGTCGTTAAACGGTGTAAGCACCCACAGAGAATTACATATATTTCCCCAAGCCGTGTTTCTCCATAAGGTCATCAATCACGCAACGCATATTAAGATACCACATATCGAATGTACCAAAATCCAACGAGCCTTCTTTAACCTGTTTTTTCATTATGCTTGCAACTCGCTTAAATTCCTCATAGGCTTCTTGCAGTTCGGCAAGAGCCTTTCCGCTTATGCCTCTTTTCTTCGCCTTTTGTATTCTGTTGTACCAATACATCTTTTCGTTTCGGTAGGTTCTCTCATAATCGACATCACGGGTAGCTTTGTCATATTTCTCTTTATTTTTCTTCTGCTGTATTTTACGGCATTTTGCAGAACAGATGGTAGTTTTATTCAAATCCGGCGACAGAAACAGTTTTTTACATACCTTGCAATAACTGAAATATTTATGGTTGTCATATATAGATTTGAGATAATAAAGCACAAGGGGCATTACTGCAAAATCTACGGCAGCATATTCCTTTGTCTGTGTCAATGTTGCAGTATATAGTGTCAGTACGGGAAACATAAAATAATCGTACAGCATATCAGCAAGAGGATTTTCGGGCGTCATCTTCTGCCATTCCAAAATTTCGTGTATAAGATGATGACGGAAAGGCAATGTAAGGTATTCCACTCTGTCCATTCCGTTATAATCTGAATCCTTTTCTTTTATGGCTTTTAAAAGATGATTGTATTCCTCCCATAATTTTAATGCAATATATTTCAGCACGGGATTTTCATTTGCGTATAATTTCTCTATCATAGAGATAATATTTGCCCGATTTTCCTTTTTTGTGTTCAAAATCATCACTCTTACATCAACAAAAAAGTTCACATTAGGTTGTATGTCAAGCAAAAGTGAGCCGAAAGGTCTTGTTTTCTCGTAAATTATTTTATCTTTTTTTGCCCCTCTTAAATATCTGTTTACATATTCAAAATCGCCTATGATAATATGCTCTTTTTTCTTCTTTTGGTCTAAATTTATTGCTATTACGGCATTTTTGAACTGTGGTATGTTCGGCATATCCAAATTCTTTTTCAAGTGTAACACCTTCTTTTTATGTGAATTATAATTTTAGGTTTATTTTATTAGTTAAAGTATATACCAAAAGCCTTTACAAGTCAAGTTTTTTGTGATTTAATCGAACTGTAATCGTTGCAACATTATAATTCGATTTTTTTGCTTGTAAGGAGGTAAATGCAATGGCACAAAACAAAAAATATTACTATCTCAAGCTGAAAGAAGATTTCTTTTTCAGCGGAGAGGTACTCATCATTGAGAAAATGCCGGAGGGAATGATATATTCCAATATTTTATTAAAGCTGTATCTTCTTTCCCTCAAATTCAACGGCTTCCTTAAACTGAATGATAATGTCAGCTACTCACCTATAATGCTTTCATCAATTACAGGTCATCAGGTAGGAACGATTGAAAAGGCATTGGAGTTGTTTTTCAAACTCGGACTTATTATAGAATGTGCAGACAGCACAATCTATATGGCAAATATAGAGGATATGGTCGGAACTTCATCAACCGAAGCAGACAGAAAACGGCTTGCAAGAGCAGAGGTTAAAAAGCTCGGCGGACAAACAGCGGACAAATGTCCGCCAAATGTCCTCAATCTGTCCGACATTCGTCCACCAGAGATAGAGAAAGAGAAAGAGACAGAGATAAAGAAAGAGTTAAAGTCAGAGCGAGAGTTATACGGGCGATACAAAAATGTATCGCTCACACTTCACGAATACGAACAGCTTAAAAAAGATTATCCAATATATGCGGATAAATACATTGAAAAGTTATCGGAATATATGAAAAGCACAGGCAAGTCCTATAATAACCACTCGGCAACAATCCGCAGTTGGTTAAAAAAGGATATTAAAACAAAAGATTATTCCTGTAAGGAGGGAGAGAGCTTATGATGAACAAAGATTTTGAACGTATGCAACGGCTTAATATGCTGAAATCAATGTGTTTTCAGGATTCCGCATTATACTGTTGGACTTTTGAAAATGACAACGGCAGAAATCCGCTTATCAGCAAGGCAAAAACCTATGCTGATAAATGGTCGGATATGCTGTCAAAAAACATAGGTCTGCTCCTTTGGGGAGAGGTCGGAACGGGCAAAACATATTTTGCGGCTTGTATCGCAAATGCGTTGGTAGAAAATTGCGTATCTGTAAAGATGACAAACTTCTCAACCATACTCAATGATTTATTCTATGAGAACGACAAAAATCAGTATATCGACAGACTGAATAATCACAGTCTGCTGATTATAGATGATTTAGGCATTGAGCGTGATACAGAATACGCATTGGAACAGGTTTATAACATCATAGACGCACGATACAAAAGCAATAAACCACTTATCGTAACAACAAATTTAACCATTACAGAGATTAAAAATCCCGTTGACACCGCACACAAAAGAATTTATGACAGAGTTTTGGAAATGTGTGTGCCGGTTAAGTTTGACGGAGAGAATTTCAGAACACAAAAAGCTGATTCCAAAATGGAATTTGCAAAAAATCTATTTAATACGGAGAAATGAACATTATGGCAATGTCAGTAATATTAAGATTTAAAAAACAAAAGGGAAATCTTGCTCCCAAAATCGAGGGACATCACGAACGCAAGAAAGAGAAATACAAGAGCAATCCCGATATTGACACATCAAGAAGCAAGTACAATGTACATCTTATCACACCGCAGATGAGCTACAAGAAAGAGGTTGACAGCCGTATTACAAGCTCCGGCTGCCGTGTGAGAAAAGACAGTACAAGGTTTGTCGATACGCTTATTACCGCAAGTCCTGAATTTTTTAAGAGCAAGGACGGGAACTTTATACTCATATATTTCCAAAGGGCGTTGGAATTTATGAAAAAGCATATCCGTCCCGACTGTATATTCTCGGCAGTAATACATCTTGACGAGAAAACACCGCATATGCACTTGTGTTTTGTACCTCTCACAGAGGATGACAGACTTACTGCAAAAGAAATACTTGGAAACCGTGCAAAGCTTTCAAAATGGCAAGACGATTTCCATAATCATATGGAGGAATATTATCCGTACATAGAGCGCGGATTATCTTCACAGCTTACTCACAGAAAGCACATACCGAGCCACATTTTCAAAGCAGCAAAGAAACTTGAAAAAATGCAGTCGGAAATTGAAAAGATATTATCTAACACTAATTTCATAAATTCCTCAAAGAACAGTCAAAAGGCATTGGAGCTTATTGAAAAATGGGTGCCGATGGTTGAAACCTTTGAAACAAACATAAATATGCTCCGCAGTTCTCTTAAAGCAGAGAAAGAGGAAAAGGCATATTTAAAAGACGAACTCAACAAGCGTAAGAAAACGGATTCCGATTACCGCAAGGAGCTTGCACAGCTTGGAAGTCAACTTGACCGACTTGAACAGCTGTACAGCAAAGTACCCGAAGAAATCCGTGCGGAAGTTGAAGCAAGAAAGAAAAAGCGAAGTATGGAGGTCGAGCGTTAATGAAAAAAATCACATTGAAGCCTCAAATCACATCTTCCGGCAAGCAGTTAAAACACCCTGAAAACATAAATATCAAAAGGAAAATCGGCTCTACTACATATATGGTAAATGCCTATTTCAATCAGGAAGCTAACGGCGATATGGTTTCAAGGGTGAAAAATCTTATCACAAGATAGTCTTGTGCAAAAGGGAGAAAACATAAATAATTAAACCAAAGCGTTGAATTTGACAGTCGGGTATGGTATAATGTCTATACTACAATGTTTATCATATCCGGCTGTCGGAAAGGAGAATTTATAAAATGATAAGACAGTCAAATGATGATAAAATAACTGCTCTTTATTGCCGATTGTCGCAAGATGACGGGCGCGAGGGCGAAAGTAACAGTATAACAAATCAAAAAGCAATTCTTGAAAAATATGCAAAAGACCACAATCTGATTCCGTACAAGATTTATGTAGATGATGGTGTAAGCGGAACTACCTTTGAGCGTGACGGATTTAAGGAAATGCTATCCGATATTGAGCAAGGTCTTGTATCGACAGTCGTTGTTAAGGATTTATCCCGTTTCGGCAGAGACCATATTATGGTTGGATATTATACAGAAATGTTACTGCCGTCAATGAATGTAAGATTTATCGCAATCAATGACAATGTTGATACTGAGAATAGCGAAAGTAACGAGTTTGCACCTTTTACCAATATTTTTAATGAATGGTATGCTAAAAATGCAAGCAAGAAAATTAATGCTGTGTTTAAGGCAAAGGGCGAATCGGGGCAGCGTTTAGGCTCTTCTATCCCATATGGCTACAAGGCAAATCCTAACAATCCGAAAGAGATTATTGTTGATGAAGAAGCTGCAAAGGTTGTCAGATACATCTTTGAACTCTGTATGTGTGGTAAAGGTCCGGGTAAGATAGCAAAGCAATTAACCGCAGAAGGCATTTCAACACCTATGGTATATTTCAGAGAGCACGGAATGCCTTGCAGAACAAAAGCCAATATGAGTAATGTTTGGTGCAACAGAAGCGTTTCGGGAATACTTGAAAATATGACCTACATAGGACATACAGTTAATTTTCGGACTGCTACCGTAAACTATAAAACCCATAAGAAAGTACGGCAACCCAAAGAAAATTGGCTGATATTTGAAAACACGCACCCACCCATTATTGAAATATCAGTATGGGAAAAGGTGCAGGAGTTGAGAAAAAATAAACGCCGATATACCAAGTCGGGAAAGAAAAGTATTTTCGCAGGACTTTTGGAATGTGCAGACTGTGGTGCTAAACTATATTACTGCACTTGCAAATCTCATAAAGAGGATCACGATTATTTTGTCTGTTCCAATTACAAGGGTAATACGGGGATTTGCACAGTACATTATATCCGTGAAAATGTGCTTCATGATGTAGTTCTTGAACAGGTACAGACAATGCTTGCGTATCTGCAATCATTTGAAAGCGATTTTGTAAAAAGTCTTGTAGATAAATCTGCAAAGGACAAGAAAAAGGAAATTGCAATGCGAAGAAAAAAGCTCGAAGCAAGCAAAATGCGTATCTCGGAACTTGATGGGATTTTCAAAAGAATTTACGAGGACAATATATCAGGCAAGTTAAGTGATGAACGGTTTGCGAAGCTGTCCGCAGACTATGAACGGGAACAAAAACAGCTTATATCCAACACAGAAGCACTTGAAAATGAACTCAATCAAGAAGCTGAACAGGTTGACAATGTTGAGTATTTTCTGAACATAGTCCGTCAGTACACAGAAATCAAAGAACTTTCTGCAAGAGTGGTAAATGACTTGATAGACAAAATCAAAGTCCACGCAGTAGATAAGTCAAGCGGTCAGAGAGTACAGAGGATTGACATTTACTATACCGCAGTCGGACTTATAGATGTGTCGCAGCATATACAGGAATTAGCTATCTAAATATTTTTATTCAATAAACAATGAGGCGATACAATAAGCAAAAGCCCATTGTATCGCCATTTCTTAAAACTTCCTTATACTCATTTAACAGAAGCAGACGCATAAAAAACGCAAACTCCGATAGTCGCCAAACTACTTTAATAGATAGGTATACTTTTATACACCCTACCAAATGGAACTTGCATTTTTAACAAATTCATAGGTAGGATTAAAAAAAGTACATAAAAATATACAGCTATCCTGTATAGAATACCTAAAATAAATCATTAAAGTAATTTGGCATAATAATTATACCACTGAAAATACAAAAATACAATAGTAAAATAAAATTTTTTTAAAATATATATCAGGCGGATGTGGACAAGTGTCCTCGACAGTCCATTTTCTGCGAACACAGTTCGCCCATACATTTATTACAAACATCCCTATGCAAATAATTGACATTACACACAAAATATGATACAATAACAAACGGAAAGCAAAGGACAGCTTGGCGGTTGTTCCGACACTCTCAATAGGGGGTGGCACTATGGATGAATATACATTCTATTTAATTGTTATAGTGATAAAAAAATAACCGCCTACGTTGCACCGTAAGCGGCTTGGGTAGAATGTAATTCTACAAAATACAAATCTTGCGGAACAGCCGAAGCTGTTCTTTGTAAGTACATTCTATCATAAAAAAATAATATTGTCAAGTAATTTTCATCAAAAAAGGACTGCCAATCGGCAATCCTTTATTTATTTACGCATTCTGTTTTGTATAATTCAACAATCCGCCTGCATAAAGCATATCCTTTTGTCTTTGTGAGAAGTCACCGACTACATTAAAGTCAAAGCCCTTTGTTACGTTAGTACACTTAATAACACTGCCTGCCTTAATCTGGTCTGCGATGTTCTCAATCTTGATTTCGTCCTCCTGGTCGATTCTGTCATAATCAGCCTCGTTCTCGAATGTCAGCGGAACAATACCTGCATTAATCAGATTCGCCATATGAATACGTGCAAAGCTCTTAACTATAACAGCCTTAACACCAAGATACAGCGGAGCAAGTGCAGCGTGTTCTCTTGATGAACCCTGACCGTAGTTTGAACCGCCGATTATAACGCTCTTGCCCATTTCCAAAGCTCTGTCATGGAAGCTCTCATCACAAACTGCAAAGCAGAACTGTGAAATCTTCGGAATATTTGAACGAAGCGGAAGTATCTTTGCACCTGCCGGCATGATGTGGTCTGTTGTGATGTTGTCGCCAACCTTCAACGAGCATTTTGCATCAATATCCTTTGCCATCGGCTCTGAAACAGGGAATGGCTTAATGTTCGGGCCTCTTAATACCTCAACGCTGTCCATTTCAGCCTCAGGGGCAGGCTCAACTATCATGTTATCGTTTATTGTGAACTTTTCAGGTAATTTAAACTCAGGCATTTCACCAAGAGTTCTTGGGTCTGTCAGCACGCCTGTGATTGCAGATGCTGCAGCCAATTCAGGTGATACAAGATAAATCTGACCGTCCTTTGTGCCTGAACGTCCTTCGAAGTTTCTGTTAAAGGTTCTAAGTGAAATACCCTTTGAGTTAGGTGACTGTCCCATACCGATACATGGTCCGCAAGCACTCTCAAGGATTCTTGCACCTGCGTCAATCATGATTGCCAATGCACCGTTTTCAGCAAGCATATTCAGAACCTGCTTTGAACCCGGAGCGATTGAAAGTGAAACATCAGGGTGAACTGTCTTGCCCTTCAGGATATGTGCAACCTTCAACATATCAAGCAATGATGAGTTTGTACATGAACCGATACATACCTGGTCAATCTTCATTTCGCCGATTTCCGCACATGATTTTACATTATCAGGTGAGTGAGGACAAGCTGCAAGAGGAACAAGCTCACTCAAATTAATTTCAACAACCTCGTCATATTCAGCATCAGCGTCTGCTGATAACGGCTGCCATACGTCTGCTCTGTCCTGTGCCTTTAAGAATTCAAGTGTAACCTCGTCTGACGGGAAGATTGAAGTTGTAGCACCAAGCTCCGCACCCATGTTTGTGATAGTTGCACGCTCAGGAACTGACAATGTTTTTACTCCCTCGCCACAATATTCAATTACCTTGCCAACGCCGCCCTTAACGGATAGACGTCTTAAAACCTCAAGGATAACGTCCTTTGCGGCAACCCATGGCTGTAGCTTACCTGTCAGGTTAACCTTAACAACCTTAGGACAAGTAATGTAGTATGTGCCGCCGCCCATTGCAACTGCAACGTCCATACCGCCGGCACCAATCGCAATCATGCCGATACCGCCACCTGTAGGTGTGTGTGAGTCCGAGCCGATAAGCGTCTTACCCGGAACACCAAAGCGTTCAAGATGAACCTGATGACAGATTCCGTTACCCGGACGTGAAAAATATATGCCGTGCTTTTTACAAACACTGCCGATAAATCTATGGTCGTCCGCATTTTCAAAACCGCTTTGAAGTGTGTTGTGGTCTATATATGCCACTGAACGCTCAGTTTTTACTCTTGGAACTCCCATAGCCTCAAATTCAAGATAAGCCATTGTACCTGTTGCGTCCTGAGTAAGAGTCTGGTCGATGCGGATTCCAATTTCCGAACCCTTTACCATTTCACCCTCCACAAGATGTGCCGACAGGATTTTTTCAGTTAATGTCATTCCCACTAATTATCAATCCTTTCAAATTTGTACTTATTATATTGTAGCATATTTAATTGGATTTGTAAATATAAAAATAAAAATTAATCTTGATAAAATAATAAGAAATGATATAATATAAAATCCCCTAAAACAACAAATAAATATGAATTGCAAGCACTGCGGCAATGAGTGCCATCAATGACACTCCGCCGGCAGTGTTTTTTTCTTTAAAAGTATAAATACCGTACGAAACAGTCCTTATAACGCAGATTAGAATCACAAGCAGGGATATAAAAATTCTCATAGCTTCATACCGTTCCTTCTTATATTAAATGTAGTCTCTATCTCAATTTCATAATCCTTTAGATTAAATTCAAATTTTTCAAGCTCTTCTATCGTAAGGAATTTCACCTTAATTTCATCTTCAAGACCGAGAATATCACAGTTCAATTCATCACGCGCCTTTATTATCAGATTTTTACACGCATTGCTTATTTCCTTTGTTATTTCTTCTTCAAGACCTTTTGAATCAAAGCCCTCAACAGGCTGCGAAAGAAGGTCTGATTCAAGCGAAAATTTTATTGATATTTTCTTTTCTTTAATATCAACATTTATCCTCGGTGAACGACGCTCATAAATCTTTACCACAACAGGCAAGCTGTAATCCTGAACCTTAAAGCTTATATAGCTTCGTCTTAAATTTCCTGACATCAGATTATACAGTTCGCTTTCCACGCTACCGAGCGTTCCTATCATTTTATCCTTTTCAAACACCGCCATACCCATTGCTTCGCTCTTGTTTTCTCCGTTAACCGCAACCTCTCCGGCAGTGTAGTTCTTTACCCTATATTCAAAGCTGTTTTCATTCATCGGTGCATTCTCATGCTGAGGATTATCCTCACCTTCACCGCCCTTTGCCGTTCCTGCAAGCGGTAAAACAGAATTATTTACTCTTGTATTCATATCAAAATAGAATTTTTGCAGATTGGTTTTCGGAATACCTCCTGAATCACTCTCGCTGTAAATAAGCTGATAATATTTTGCAGGGTTTACCTCAACAGTAGGCTTTACCTCATCAAGATAGCCTCTTGCCGTCTCCTTTGCAACTGCCATAAATATGTCAGGGCGGATTTCCTCGCTTCGTATTACCGAGTTTACTATATTCCTGACACCCTCCCTTGCAAGCTCACTTGAAAAAACTATCAGCTTTGCATGTGACAGGGAAAACTTCTTTGAAACTATATGATTTGCCGTGTTTATTGCAGAATATAAATCAGGTGCTTCGACAGTTACATTCTGAATTATTTCAGAACCTCCCTTTCCGCCTTCCTCTCCGCCTCCGCCTGAAATCTGCGTTACCTTTGCAAACTGGATTGTAATTTCATAATCGCTGACCTTTCCCTTATCAAAGCCTACTGCCACAACAAATGCAACATTGTTTGGCTCATTTCCGCTGATAAAATTACATCCGCACAACGGCAATATTAAAATTAATGCGATAAATATTTTTATAATCTTCAATATTAAAGCACCCTTTCTTTTTTTCTGTCGAACAGAGCGACTACTATCGGCAACAAAAACGCAATCGGATAAGTAATGCTTTCAAAAATGCCCTCGAGTACATCTGCTTCCATTATTGAATTTGGCAAAATTGCAATGCTTGAAATTAAAACAGCTACAGGAAAAAGAAGAGGCTTTATATATTTCAGACTAAATGTTATCTGCCATACAAAGCAAAGAATATACAGGTATACCGCACCGTACAGGAACATCAGTATTGACCATATAAACTGAAAAATGGCTTCAAACCTGTTAAAAAAGCTTCCTAAATGCATTATTCTTGTGAGCTGATACACAGGTAGAATGAACTCCTCCGACACAGGATGCGGATAAACCATTGCATATGCCGCCGTTATAACAACGCCTACAGCACCGCTTATTACGATAGCACGGCTTCCCGCTTTTTTTGCTTCCGATATGTTTTTTGAATACGCAAGGAGTATATTCAGTACAAGAATATCCGAAAAAATTGAAAGACCGCTTATTCCTTCTATAAAAATATTTTCCGTTCCCTTACCTAAAATCGGGAAAACGTTGTCCATTTTATAAAAAGGAATCAGGAACAGCACAAACGCAAGCATCAATATTCCGCATATCGGCAGGAAAATATAATTTATTTTCGCAATGGATTCAAGCCCAAGCTTTGCTCCGATAAATACTGTCAGTATAAAAATTGCAAGTATGATATCTGTGTCCGTATCCTGCAACAGAACTATTTTAACGCTTTCGGGAAAAATCCTCACAACCGTTATCATATTAAGAAGCAGAACCGTAAAAACAATCAGCCCTGTTATTATTTTAAGCGGCTTACCCGTATGAATTTTAACAAGCTCAATAACATTTATTTTCTTTTCATAAAGCCTTGACGTAAGCCGAAAAAGCATAAAAGCAATCAGCGTTACAAAAATAACCTGTATCCATGCGGCATTTCCGCTGTTTTTTATCAGCTTAATCGGGTACGTCAGCAATAATTTTACTGACATCAGCGTTATAAGCAAGCTGCTTAATTCCTTTTTTTCTAAAATGTTCATGTTGTTTCCTTTCTATACTTATTTATAAGGAGGCTCAATCGCCGCCTTTGCAACGCTATGCAAACTTGCAGTTTGCTATGCTACAACGCTGATGCGTTGTTTGCCTATAACCTCTGCTTTTTTGGTGTAGATAAAATCTCGAAAGCAATTCATATGTATATTCCAATCTGGGGCACACCTTACGTGCCAAAAAACAGATTGTAATATACATATGAAATGCTTTCTCGATTTCTCGTACAGAGCGAACAGCCATGAGAATGTTTTTGTCTGTTCATAGGCAGCGAATGATAAGAGCTTTTATGTATTGAGAACTAAATTTTTTCGGACGAGGTATGTCGCCAAAGGCGGTGCCGAAGTACGCAAATTTA
>JAZSPM010000142.1:0-8230 GCA_045537455.1 Candidatus Ornithomonoglobus sp.
TTTGTCGATGGTAAAATTCAATTTGTTCTTGAGTTTCTCACCATCGGCTCATTATTTTAAGCATTGTTTTGACATCGCTGTCAAGGGTGACGGTAGTTTTTTGCATACTTTATTTTTCATATGTTACTTTACACTACCTAAATTTTTATATTACGATTATACAATATTTCACATTTACATGTCAAGTATTTTTATTACTTTAATAAATATATTATTGACTATACTGACAAATTATGATAAAATTAAATTATGTTTCCAACAATAGAAAGGATGATTTTTATGAAATGTCAAAATTGCAGTGCTTCGCTTCCTGACGGAGCAGTTTTCTGCGGCGAATGTGGTTCTCCGGTACAATCAAAACCGAAGTCCAGACCGACGCCTCAACCTCGTCCACAAATTCAGGACGAACCACAAAACTACACCGATGAAATACAAGCTATGCCTCAGGAAAATCATGAGAATACACCATCAATAAATAATAAAATTAACTGTCCAAGATGCGGTGCGGAAAACGATAAGCTTTATGACAGATTTTGCAGCAGTTGCGGTCTGCCTTTACAGCAACGCCCACAGCCTCGTCCTGCCCCACCAAAACCGAAAACCAATACGCTTTTAATTGTTTTAATTATTATTGTAGCAGTATTATTAATAGCTGTTTTAGGGCTTTTTACATACGATTATATGATTGACAATTCAAATCTTGTGAATAACGAGCCTGAACAAATTGCAGTGACTCCGGAGCCAATAACATCAACACCTGCTGTTGTAACTCCTGAACCAATCACCGTTACTCAGCCACCTGCTCCTGTATTTCCGAATATTTCAGCTTCTTCAACAAGAGGTACGGATTACACATCAGGCCATGCAGTTAATTACTATCCGGAATATGCAGTAGACGGCATTTATGAAACAGCGTGGAGCAGTAATAGAGAAATTGAGCTTACACCGTCTATTACGCTGTCTTCAGGTACTGCACAGTATGTTACAGGTGTAAGAGTTGCAAACGGATATTTCAAAACAGATGAAATTTATCGCAACAACAGACGAATCACAAAATTCCTTATTGAATACGAGGGCGGTCAGGTAATCCACTACTGCGGAATAGATCAATACAGAATTATGCAGGATATTCGTTTTGATACTCCTGTTACTACTAACTACATAAAAGTACAGGTTCTTGAAAGCTATCAGGGTAAGTGGAAGGATATTGCCATAAGCGAAATAGAAGTTTATTAAGGAGAATAACACATGGACTACAGACAAGAGCGTGTTAATCAGCTCAGAGAACGTCGTGCACAAAGAAAAAAACAGCGTAAAGCGATAAGTATACTTGCCGTTACAGCAGTTGTTTTGGTTGTAATATTGGCTATAGGAATTATGAAATTCACCAACACAGGTATATTTGCACCTGATGATCCGATTCCGTCAGCCACACCCGAAGCTACCCAACAGACTGCGGATACTCTGACATCAATTCCGGCATCGGAAGCACCGTCAGAACCAACACCGGTACCTGCAACACCGACACCTGAGCCACAGTCACGCAAAGGAGTCAAACATTATCCTATTCCTCAGGATGTGCAGTCACGCATGATTGGTAAGTCATACAAAGAAAACAACAATATATCCATGAGTGACCTTGCGTATCTGAAAATACCGCATTATGATTTTAATTATAATGTGGTTGAGGGCGAGCTTGTTGTTAACGCTGCTCTTGCAGACGATGTTTTAGATATTTTTGCGGAATTATTCGATGCAAAATATCCTATCGAGCGTATGGAGCTTGTTGATAACTACGGTGCAGACGACTATACATCTATAGAGTATAACAACACCTCTGCATTCAATTACCGCCTTTCAACAGACGGAAGCGGCAGAGTATCACAGCACGGTCTCGGGCGTGCGATTGATATAAACCCTCAAATTAATCCATATGTAAATTCAAGCGGAACAGGCTCACATTCTAACGCTGCGGAATACTGGTCAAGAGATTATCAGAATTGGTCTGACCCTGTTGCACGTGCGGCATATATAGGTCCTGAAGCTAAGATTTATGATATCTTCATATCTCATGGTTGGTCATGGGGCGGACATTGGTCGTCTTACAGGGATTATCAGCATTTTGAAAAAAGAAATTAAAAAAGTGTCGAAAGACACTTTTTTATTCTGCAAGATTTTTTAAAATTTCAATTTCTTTTTTGTATCCGTCAAGCTCGTTTGGCGTTTCAATGAAGAACGGCAGATCCTTTAGCTTCGGATGATTGATTATACGCTTCATTGCATCAATTCCGATTGAGCCCTCCCCTATTTTTTCATGTCTGTCCTTATGTGATTCAAACGGATTTTTGCTGTCATTCAAATGAATTGCCTTTAATCTTTCCAAGCCTACAATTTTATCAAATTCCTCAAGTACTCCGTCAAGATTATTCACTACATCATATCCTGCATCGTAAACATGGCACGTATCAAGACACACACCAAGCTTGTCGGAAAGCTGTGTTTTATCAATAATCGTCCTTAACTCTTCAAAACGACTTCCAACCTCTGAGCCTTTGCCTGACATTGTTTCAAGCAGAACCGTTGTTGTCATCTCAGGTGTAAGAACCTTATTCAAAAGCTCAGAAATCATCTCAATTCCTATTTCTGTACCCTGTCCCACGTGGCTTCCGGGATGGAAATTATAAAGCTGATTCGGAGTATATTCCATTCGCATCAAATCATCAGTCATTGCCATAAGTGCAAAATCTCGTGTTTTCTCGTCCTTTGAACAAGGATTCAGTGTATATGGAGCATGAGCAAGAATTTTGGCAAAATCATTCTCCGACATATACTCCAAAGCCTGTTTTACATCCTCCGAATCGATCGCCTTGGCACTTCCCCCTCTTGGGTTTCTTGTAAAAAACTGAAACGTGTTCGCTCCGATTGAGATAGCCTCCTTTGCCATATGCAAATACCCTTTTGAAGCCGACAAATGTGAACCTATATTTAACATTATATTTCTCCTTTCAAAAATTATTGTTTATAGACGTAAGGGGACTGGCTGTCCCCTTACCAACCCCTGCTTTTTTGGTGTAGATAAAATCTCGAAAGCAATTCATATCTATATTCCAATCTTTGGCACACCTTACGTGCCAAAAAGACAGATTGTCATATACATATGAAATGCTTTCTCGATTTCTCGCACAGAGCAAACAGCCGTTAATAAGCAAGTTATCCAAAAGCTTTGAAAATTACGTTTAGAAAATTTTGCATGCAAGGTAATGTCAAAATTTTCGAGTAATTTGAAATGCTTTTGAGGAACTTGCGGATTTGATATGCTAAAAAGCAGAGGTTATAGGCAAACAACGCTTCAGCGTTGTAGCATAGCAAACTGTAAGTTTGCGTAGCGTTGCAAAGGCGGCGTTTGAGCCTCCTAACACAGCTAAACAATAATTTATAAAACTCTTGATTTTATTTGACTTATATAGTATAATATAAAATTATACTATACTTTTAAAAAAATGTCAATAAAGGAGACAGTAAATGATAACTGTAAATAATGTAAGTCTGAATTTCAGCGGTCAGAATTTATTTTCTGAAGTAAATTTAAAATTCACACCCGGCAACTGCTACGGTGTAATCGGTGCAAACGGTGCCGGCAAATCCACTTTTTTGAAGCTCCTTTCAGGTGAGCTTGACACCACAACCGGCGATATTTCAATAGATCCGAATTGCCGTATGTCAGTTTTAAAGCAAGACCATTTTGCATATGACAGCTACAGTGTTCTTGACACAATCATAATGGGCAACAAAAAGCTCTATGATATTATGAAAGAAAAAGATGCTCTTTATGAAAAAGAAGATTTTTCGGACGAGGACGGTATAAAAGCCGCAGAGCTTGAAGCTGAATTTGCCGAAATGGACGGCTGGGAGGCTGAATCCGATGCATCAAAGCTTATTCAGGGCTTAGGTCTTGACGAAAGCCTGCTTTATATGCAGATGTCAGAGGTAGGCGACAGCGAAAAGGTAAAAATCCTTCTTGCACAGGCGTTATTCGGAAACCCCGACATAATCCTGCTTGACGAGCCTACAAACCATCTTGATATTCAGGCTATTGAATGGCTTGAGGATTTTCTTCTTGATTATGAAGGAACAGTTATCGTTGTATCGCACGACAGATATTTTTTGAATGTTGTATGTACACACATAGTTGACATTGACTATACTAAAATTAAAATGTATGTCGGTAACTATGAATTCTGGTACGAATCAAGTCAGCTTATTGAACGTCTTATCAAACAGCAGAACAAAAAAGCCGAAGAAAAAATTAAAGAGCTGCAGACATTTATTCAGCGTTTCAGTGCAAACAAGTCAAAATCCAAGCAGGCTACAAGCCGCAAAAAGATGCTTGATAAAATCACAGTTGAGGAAATGCCGGCATCATCAAGACGCTATCCGTTTGTCGGCTTTGAAATGGACAGAGAAGCCGGACGTGATTTGCTTATGATTGACAGTGCCTCAAAAACAGTTGGTGATTTACAGGTTTTAAATAACTTTACATTCACCATGAACCATGATGACAAAATCGCCGTTGTAGGTGACAGCGAGCTTGCGGTTACAGAATTTATGAAGCTCCTTGCCGAAGAAACAGAGCTTGACAGCGGTACGCTGAAATGGGGTGTTTCTACATCACGCAGTTACTTCCCTAAAGACAATTCCGAATACTTTGACGGCTGTACTTTAAATCTTATGGACTGGCTAAGACAATTCTCCGCTCCGGGCTTTGAAACACAGAACGAAACATATATAAGAGGCTTCCTTGGCAGAATGTTATTCTCCGGCGATGATGTATTTAAAGAAGTCCAGGTACTTTCAGGAGGAGAAAAAGTAAGATGTATGCTTTCACGTATGATGCTTTTCGGCTCAAACGTACTGATACTTGACCAGCCTACAAACCACCTTGACCTTGAAAGCATTACCGCAGTCAACAACGGCTTGAAGGCATTCAAGGGTAACATAATTTTTGCATCACACGACCACGAATTTATGAATACCATCGCAAACAGAATCCTTGACATCAAGGAGGACGGAAGGGTTATTGACAGAATGTGTACCTACGATGAATACCTCGAAATGAAAAAAGAAGGAAAAGTATAAAAAAACGCTTCACATCATGTGAAGCGTTTTTCATTAAGCTTTTAATACTTCAAAAACTCTCTCCATAAACGATAAAGACCCAAAAATGACATTTATACCGTCTTTATTGATTATCCGGGGTATATCCTCAATATCAATCGGTACAGCGTTTACAGAGTGTTTTCTGAACTCCTCAGCATATTCTGAGTTATTCAACGCTCTTGGGTTATCGGGTGTTATTGTATAAACCTTATCCGAAATCGGAGCAAATATTTCCGTAGCCGAATGATAGTCCTTGTCTTTGAGAACTCCCGTTATAAAATTAAATTTACAGTCTGGATAGTATTCGTTTAACGTCTTGCGAAGCTGTAAAAATGCACTTTTGTTATGTGCCCCGTCGGCAACTATAACCGGATTTTTTGAAATCAAATCAAATCGTCCATGCCATACAGCTTTTTCAAAGCCCTTGCGTATTTGTGCTTCCGAAATTCCAAGAGCCTTTAACGCAGTCAGTGCTGTTGATGCATTATCGGGCTGAAAAGCACCAAGCAGACTGATTTTTACATCTTTATATTCTCCGCAGTCAAAGGTCTGATAATTTTCATAATGACGAATATTATCAGTATCGTTTGCAAACGTCAGCGGAAGCTCATATTGCCGTATCACTTCTTCTGCCTCTGGCATTTGCTTTGCACTTATAACAGTTGTCAGCGGATTAAATATTCCGCATTTTTCGGCTGTGATTTTAGCAACCGTATCACCGAGTATATGCATATGGTCAAGTGAAATCGGGGTAATAACCGCAAGCTTTTCAATGTCTATAACATTGGTGGCATCCTCACGTCCTCCCAAGCCCGTTTCTATTATACAGTAATCGCAATCAGACATATACAAAAATGCAAGTGCTGTTTCTATCTCAAATGATGTTGGTGCAAGCTCTGTTTTCGTTGACATTATCTTTTCCATGCACGTGCAAAATTCCGACTCGGTTATATTTTTATTATTTTTCCTGAAAATCTCAAAGTACGAAAAAACAGCCGGAGACGAATATCTCCCTACAGTATAACCGGCTTCGGTAAGAACAGCTTCTATAAATGCTCCTACAGAGCCTTTTCCGTTCGTACCCGCTATATGGATTATATTCTTTAATTTGTTCTGAGGATTGCCAAGCTTTTCCATTAGCTCACGCATAGCAGAAAGCCCCAGAACCATTCCTCTCTGTTTTGATTTTTCAAGATATTCAAAAGCCTGTTTTGTTGTAATCATAATAATCTCTCATTTTATAATATGAAAAAGAAGCAAGATGCGATTTATTTTTCATATTAATATTTTCTGTCCATGTTCCTGTATTGTATCGCCTCTGCGATATGTACGGCACTGATATTTTCCTCTCCCGCAAGGTCAGCGATTGTTCTTGCAACCTTCAGAATTTTGCTGTGTGCTCTTGCAGATAATCCAAGTGTGTCAAATGCAGTTTTCATAAGTGCATCAGCTTCTGCATCAAGGGCACAGTATTTGCTTAACATTCCGGCTGTAAGCTGTGAATTTGAGTTGATTCCCGGAATATCCTTATAGCGTTCGTTCTGAATTTGACGTGCCTTATTAACACGTTTTCTTACTTCGGCACTTGTTTCGCCCTTTTTAACAGAGCTTAAATCATTGTATTCTACAGCAGGTACATCTACCTGAATATCAATTCTGTCCATAAGAGGACCTGATACACGGCTTCTGTAGTTCTGAATCTCCCTCGGAGAGCAAGTGCAGGTACGTTTTCTGCTACCGTAATTTCCGCATTTGCACGGATTCATGGCACAGACCAGCATAATATTACATGGATATGTAAGTGATGCGTTTACTCTTGAAATTGTTACCTTTGCATCCTCTAACGGCTGACGAAGAACCTCAAGCGCATCACGTCTGAATTCAGGAAGCTCGTCCAGAAACAGCACTCCGTTATGTGCAAGCGATAATTCTCCGGGCTTTGGAACTGTTCCTCCGCCACTCAGAGCAACAGGCGATACTGTATGATGTGGACTTCTGAACGGTCTTGTGCTTATCAATGATGAATTCTTTGGAAGTATTCCTGCGATTGAGTGAACCTTTGTAACTTCAAGCATTTCATCAAATGTCATATCAGGAAGAATTGTGCAAAGTCTTTGGGCAAGCATTGATTTTCCTGTTCCTGCGGCACCCTGGAAAAGAATATTATGTGAACCGCTTGCCGCAATTTCCAATGCACGCTTAGCCTGCTCCTGTCCTTTTACGTCGGCAAGGTCAAGCATGGAGGATACACCGCTCATTACAGCGGCTGAAAGGTCTGTTTTATATGGAGGAATTTTCTTTGCACCCGACATATGGTCGCCAAGCTCACGCAAACTTCCCACAGGATATATTGTTGCTCCTTCTATAACCGCTGCTTCGTCGGCATTTTCAACAGGAACAAAAAATGTTGTATAGCCTTCAGCAAATGCGGAAATAATCATCGGGAGAACACCTGTTGCAGGCAGGATTGTACCGTCAAGTGACAGCTCACCTATAAATACGGTGCGGTCTGCATCGGGAACAGGAAGCTGTTCGGAGGCATTCAGGATTGAAACTGTAAGAGGAAGGTCGTAATGACCTCCGTCCTTATGTAAAGCGGCAGGTGCCATATTTATTGTAATACGCTTTTGCGGAAATGCAAAACCACTGTTTTTAATACTTGTTTTTGCACGCTCCTTTGCTTCTTTAACAGTCATTCCGGGCAAGCCGATTATGTCAATCCCCGGCATTCCGTTGGAAATATCGGTTTGAAACTGAACCATGAAACCGTCAATTCCCGACAGTCCGACAGTATATATTTTAGATAGCATAGTTATTCCTCCTTGAAATATAAATTATTGTTTATATGTGTTAGGAGGCTCAAACGCCGCCTTTGCAACGCTACGCAAACTTACAGTTTGCTATGCTACAACGCTGATGCGTTGTTTGCCTATAACCTCTGCTATTTAGTGTAGGTAAAATCTCGAAAGCAATTCATATCTATATTCCAATCTGGGGCACACCTTACGTGCCAAAAAAACAGATTGTCATATACATATGAAATGCTTTCTCGATTTCTCGCACAGGGCAAACA
>JAZSPM010000204.1:0-3490 GCA_045537455.1 Candidatus Ornithomonoglobus sp.
TGACAGCTCATCAGGAATTATCTTAAATGCTTTTAAAGGTTTTTGTCCTCGTATAAGTAAAAGACATTCCTTATTATCAAGCTGCAGCACTTCTTCCGGGTACATAAGTGGTCTTGTGTTATTTGACTTGGTTTGTCTGTAGCCCGTCACTTCTCTTGTAATAGGCGAAAACAAAGGCGTTTGAGGTGCCATACTGTTTGTAAGCTGTATTGTTATACTTCCGCAGCGTTTTGAAATAAACTCACTTGTCATAGTATCATTACAACCTAAGAATAATTGGCTGTCGCAGTTACCTACAATTTCTTCCCACTCTTTTATGGGATAACGGTCTGCAAGCTGGGCTATTGACTGTACAATAACATAACAGTTCATGCCATAGCTTCGTACAACGGAAATTGTCTTTTTGAAGTCCAGAATTCTACCTATGTTCGCAAATTCATCAAGAATAAAATTTACCTCAACGGGAAGTCTGCCACGTTCATCACCATGCTTTCTTGCATAGTCGGAAAGCTTTTTAAACATAAGCGAAAAGAACAGTGATGATAAAAATTCATACGCTGTATCCTGAGCTGATATAATACAGAAGTATGCACACGGTTGTTTTCCCGGAAGCTCCATATCTATATCATGATATTTTGTAATTGTATCTACAAGCTTATTCTGAAACACATTAAGTCTTGAACCAAGACCTATGAAGATATTACCCCAAAGGTTACTTGCAGCCTGTTTAAAGATACCGTAAGGAGCACGTGCAGGGTGGTCTAAGGGGAGCTTTTGGAATTTCATATCAAGACTCTTTGCACCCTCAGTTGAGAGCATTTTATATATAGTACCTAATGAACGCTCATCGATAGGCAGCAGTTCGTTTGTTATAGGATCACGCATACTCTGTACATAAAGTATAAGTGCAAGTAAAAGGTTCTGCTCCGCTTTGTCCCAGAAATCCGCTCTTTGACCTTCCTCTGATGTGTTACGGATTATGATTTCAGCTACCGACTGTACCATATCAACATCACCCGCAGTTTCAGCTATACAATTCCAACCGTCGGAATTTCCCATATCAAGAAGATTAAATGCCCTTACAACATATCCTTTATTTTTTAAGTATTCGGAAAACTGTTCAAAAAACTCCGCTTTCGGGTCTGTTATAACCATGCTCTGATTAAGCTCTGCAGTTTTTAATATAAAGGGTTTTACAAAGCCTCTTGACTTGCCGGCGCCGGATGCACCATAAATCATCATATGCTTATTAAGTCCGCAATCACTTCTTAGACCTATATAATCATTTAAAGAGCTGTTATTAAGCTTACCGAGTACAGGACAAGGAAGTTCATCTGCTGTATTTTTTAAAAGCACCTTTGCCTGTTCCTTTTTATCCATCCAGCCTGATGTACCATGAGTACCCTCATTTGATACAAAGAAGTTTCGCTCATCCTTTGTTATCTTAACTCCTGTTATCCAATGTAGCCCTTTGCCGGTTATTAGGAAGTACATTATCCCTATAAAAAAAATCACACCCAAGCCTTGAGGTGTGAATACAGCACTGAAGCATTTTATAGGATTCAATGATACAGTAGGATTATCTAAACCATATTGAAAATTGCTCATTGCATTTATCATTGAATTAATTGCTATACCGTAAAGATAAATACCTATAAGAACACAAACAAGATAATACCAAAAATGCTCTTTTACTTTAAGATATATTTTATTTACTATATCAATTGTCAGAAGCTTTGATTTTATCAACGGCAATTTTCCTTTCAAACACTTCCACATATTCGCCCTCCTTTGTCATATACGGTTCTCTTTTTAAAACATCTTCCTTTACTTCGGGAAAGATATTATATATATTATTCTTATCAATAGTCACAACAGCTGTCTTTTGTGCGTTATATGCTTTTAATAATTTAAACATTGTACTCTTCTGAAAAGGTAAACAACACACTCTCGGAACAATTTTAGGATTAAATCTTTCAATTTGTTTTAATGCCCTTACTATTCTCTTTATATTAAAATCAACAGCTATTACATACGGAACATTATCTATCATCCCGTCACACTCTGAAAGGTTTTTTATCTCTCTTGTATCACATCCTATTGCTTTTGCAATCCTTTCTCTGTATCTCCAAATTGTCATTAATTTTAGTTGTATCACCCCATCACGTCCGAAAGGAATTAAAGAGTATTCGCTCCCAAGTTCCTTCAATGCCTCTTTGAAAGTTTTTCTCCCTGTTCCGAGCTTAACGCTTCGGTTCTGGTTATGTGTGTAATTCCATAATTCCTCCAAGGTTTCTCCCGTAAGTATGAGCTGTATCTCTTTAATATTTTTTATGTTCTGCACCTGTGATGAATATATATCCTTTTCATATCCCGGAATAATCCAATCATCCTCACTCTCTATGCAATACGGAATATGTATCTTATCTTCTAATTTCAGCAACCCCAAAAATCTTGTTCCTGCAAGCACCTTCATATTTTTGTCTGAGCGTAATATGAGGCTGCTTGTATATCCCTTATCTTTTCCTGTAAGGGCTTGTGCTGACTCGTAGAAGATGTTTATTCCTGCAAGGCACATTAAAACATTCCACTGTGCGTTCTTAAGCTTTCTTCTATATGACGGCTTTTTCAAATCCATTCTTGCATCAAAAGGATATTCATACCCCATTCCTGCAAGACACTCACGCCCTCTTGTTGTAAGCTTAAAGCTCAGTCCGTCACTCTGCTTTTTTATAAGTTCATGTTCCTGCAAGTTGGATATGACACGCCTCTTGAACATCGGCGTATCATATCTTCTCTGCAAGCCTGACGGCATATACCTGCAAAATCCTATCAGTCTCAAAATCTCGCAATCCACAGTGTCAAAAATCATCTTTTACTCCACCTCCCACACTATGGTGCAACCATAATATTTTTTTACATTTTTTTAAGTCTGCAAAACCGCATTTTTACTTACTTTTTTAAGCATTTAAGGGTGGAGCTTTTGCAAAATTTTATACCTTTATTTTTTTACCCGATTTTCAGGTCATTACTCCACCCTTAAATGGTGTTATTATTCAAAAATTCCATAAAAACAGATGCCTCATTCAAAGGCAAAACATATATTTCACAACGGACAATTTCGGATATTTTTGCAAATAAACCGATACTCAAATCGAACTGTGTATCGTCTTCTATGACACTTCCTTTTAATGCATTCGGTATCATTTTCCAACCCTTGTTATCGTTGTCAAGTGCGTTATGATTTTCACTGTTACAGTATTCAACAATACCTAAAAACGCTTTTTCAAAGTATGGTAAATCACTGTCATAATACCCTAAAAGTCTGCGGATTGTATCACCGATATACCCGCTTATCCTATGCTTACAGTTAGGAAGTAAGGTATTTAAAGTTATGTGCAGCCAGCCCTCAGAAGTCACCTCAACACTGCCTGCAATCTCTGATACAATTTCATCTGCCCGGATATTCTCTCTTGAAATATCTAAAGGA
>JAZSPM010000125.1:0-7777 GCA_045537455.1 Candidatus Ornithomonoglobus sp.
ATAATGGCAAGGAATTTAAAGAAATATATTGCACTGACATCGTTGGGGATTATTGTGGGCTTAACAGTAAAGCTTGTACCGTCAGTTATGTCTCAAAGTACATTTTCAAATGCACCTGTTATTATATGCGATGCAGGACACGGCTCACCTGACGGTGGTGCAGTAGGGACAAACGGGACTCTTGAAAAGGATATAAATTTATCTATTACGCTAAAATTAACGGAGATACTTGAAGGGCAGGGAATTAATGTGATTCTTACAAGAGACAATGACAGCGGCTTACACGATAACTCGGGTTCAATTCATGATATGAAGGTTATGGATATGAATAAACGTCTTGATATTATGAAAAATTCAAATGCGGATTTGTTTGTTTCAATACATATGAATTCTTTTTCAGACTCATCTGTAAACGGACTGCATATTTTTTATGATGCAAAGCATGAAGATATAAAGCCTCTTGCCGAAGGAATTATGAACGACTTGTCAAAGCTTACAGGAGCATCATCGCACGATGTAAAGCCAGCGGCTAAAACCTTGTATTTGATGAAAAATGCACCATTGCCGTCAATTTTGATAGAGTGCGGATTTTTGTCAAATTCCGAGGAAGAACAAAAACTCATAGACGAAGAATATCAGTCTAAGATAGCCTGGTCTGTTGCAAAAAGCATTATAAGCTATTATAAAAAATAATTTTCAAGAAATTTAATAAACTACTTGACAAATTGAAAAAAAAGTGAGATAATACTAATAAGCGTTGAAAAAGACAGTAACCTTTCTTGTGAAGCTTCAAAGAGAGAGAATACCGTGGCTGGAAGTATTCTTGTAGCTGTAGATTGGCGAATACCACTTTGGAGCTGCTTACCGAACGGGAAACTCAGTAGACTAAGCCGTGAGCCTGCGGAAATGGCATAAAGAGTGACAGCATTATTCGCTGTAATTAGGGTGGAACCGTGCTTTAGAATTAATGCACCCCTGAATGGATTTATAATCTGTTTAGAGGTGCTTTTTGTATCTCTATAAAAAGAAAGGAAGAATAAAAAATGGCAGAAATGAATGAACTTCAAATTTTAAGACACACAGCGTCACACGTGCTTGCACAGGCTGTAAAAAGACTTTATCCGGGAACAAAGCTTGCTATAGGCCCGGCTATAGACACAGGCTTTTATTATGACTTTGATACAGAGCATACCTTTACAACTGAAGATTTAGAAGCTTTAGAGGCTGAAATGAAAAAAATCGCAAAGGAAAACTTGAAGGTTGAACGCTTTGAATTATCAAGAGAAGAGGCTCTTGAACTTATGAAGGACGAGCCTTACAAGGTTGAGCTTATAAATGACCTGCCTGAGGGTGAAACAATTTCATTCTATAAGCAGGGTGAATTTACTGATTTATGTGCAGGACCTCATGTGAATTATACGTCGAAGGTAAAGGCGTTTAAGCTATTGAGTGCAACAGGTGCTTACTGGAGAGGCGACGAAAAGAACAAGATGCTTCAGAGAATTTACGGAACGGCATTTACTAATAAAGACGACTTGGCTGCACATCTTGAACAGCTTGAAGAAGCAAAGAAGCGTGACCATAACAAGCTTGGTCGTGAGCTTGAATTATTTACAACAAGCGATTATATAGGTCAGGGTTTACCGATTTTGCTTCCAAAGGGTGCAAGAATTATTCAGACTTTGCAGCGTTGGATTGAAGATGAGGAACAAAAGAGAGGCTGGCTGCTTACAAAGACACCTTTAATGGCAAAGAGTGACCTATATAAAATTTCAGGACACTGGGATCACTATCAGGACGGTATGTTTGTGCTTGGCGATCCTGAAAAGGATAAAGAAGTTTTTGCTCTTCGTCCGATGACTTGCCCGTTCCAGTATCAGGCATTTTTGAACAGAGGACGTTCATACAGAGATTTGCCTATGAGACTTGCTGAAACATCAACACTTTTCAGAAACGAAGCTTCAGGTGAAATGCACGGACTTATAAGAGTTCGTCAGTTTACAATTTCAGAAGGACATCTTATGTGTACTCCTGAACAGCTTGCTGAGGAATTCAAGGGATGTCTTGAGCTTACTGACTACACACTTTCAACATTAGGTTTAAAGGAAGATGTATCGTACCGTTTCTCGCAGTGGGATCCCGATAACCGCGAAAAATATATCGGCACAGAAGAGCAGTGGGATGAGGCTCAGGGAACAATGAAAACAATTCTTGATGACTTGGGTATTGAATATAAAATCGGAATTGGCGAAGCGGCATTCTACGGACCAAAGCTTGATATTCAGATAAAGAATGTTCACGGTAAGGAAGATACCCTTATAACAATTCAGATAGACCAGATGCTTGCACAGCAGTTCGGTATGGAATATACGGCAAAAGACGGAACAAAGAAAAATCCGTATATCATCCACAGAACATCTGTAGGCTGTTATGAGAGAACCCTTGCACTTCTTATTGAAAAGTACGCAGGAGCATTCCCGACATGGCTTGCACCTGTTCAGGTTAAACTTCTTCCGATTGCTGACAGACATCTTGACTATATGTATGATATCAAGAAAAAACTTGCAGATGCAGGTGTACTGAGAGTTGAGATTGATGACAGAAGTGAAAAGCTTGGTTATAAGCTTAGAGAAGCTCAGCTTGAAAAGACTCCGTATATGCTTGTTGCAGGTGATAAGGACATTGAAAATGGTGTAATTTCCGTCCGTTCAAGAAAAGGTGGAGATTTGGGAAGTATGACCGTTGATGAGTTTATTGCAATGATTACAGAGGAAATAGAAACAAAGAAGCTATAAAATTTAAAACAGTCCTGATGCAAAAATCAGGACTGTTTTTCTTCCTTATTATTGATAAATTCAGATGGAGATATACCGACTGTCTGTTTAAAGACTTTGGAAAAATAGAATGGGTCTGTATATCCTGAAAGTAACGCTACGTTTTTTATAGCTGTAATACCTTGCTCCATAAGAAATATTGCGTGCTGAATCCTTGTTTTTTTGAGATGTTCCGAAAATGTAACACCCATATTCTTTTTAAAGATTCTTGAAATATATTTTGAATTGTAGCCAAGAGCGTGGGAGGCAGAATTTAATGTAATACTGCTATTTGTAAAGTTTTCTTCTATGTATTTAAGAATATCTCCTATAAGATACTGCTCTTTGTTTTCGGACATAATTGACATTGAGGAAAATGTATATAATAAGACACTTTCGCTTAATAAATCAAGATTTTCAGAATTGGCTTTTTCAAGGCAATTCTGCCAAAAGCAAACAAGATTCTCATAACCCTTAAAGATACAGTTGGAGGGCGATATTTTAAATCTGTCAAATAATTCCTGTGAACGTTCGCCGTTGAAGGTGATATACATATAGTGAAGGTCGTCGGTGTTATTAATTGTATATGGAGTCCCTGCAAATGTAAAGAACAGCGTTCCGGGTAACAGTTCTTTTTCATAATATTCAGTACAAAGACTGCCTTTTCCGTTTGTAACAATATACACAGCATTGTTTTTGGGAATTTTAATATTTGATGAGCTTGCTGAATTCGCTTCGTATACAAAATTTGTAGTTAAAATCTGTTCGTATTTTGTGTTAGTTACAAATTTACATATATTGTTTGTCTGTCTTTTCATAATTAATCACCTCTTGTAGATATTTTAGCATATATTTATGCTTTAATCAAGAAAAAGTAGAAAAATTACATAAAAAAATAGAATATCTCTATTTGATTATTATTATGAGCGTGTTATAATACACTCAGAGATTGATATTAATGTATTTCAAGGAGGAGATATTTATGAAAAACGTTCGTATAGGAATTTTTGGACTTGGCAGAGGTGGTCATTACATAGACAATATACTTGCCAATAACGGAGATGTTGTTGCTATATGTGAAAGTGATGAAGAAAAGCTTAATTATTTTAAAGAAAAATTAGGCGGGGATGTTGCAGCATATACTGATTTTGATGAATTCATCAATCATCCGATGGATGCAGTATTTCTTGCAAATTACTTCCATGAGCATACAAGCTATGCAATTCGTTGTCTTGAAAAGGATATTCACGTTTTAAGTGAATGTACTTCAAACTCAACAATGGCTGAAGGTGTTGCGCTTGTAAGAGCAGCTGAAAAGAGTAAGGCATTCTATATGCTTGCGGAAAATTATCCGTTTATGATTTTCAATCAGGAAATGAAGCGTATATGCGACGGAGGTACCTTGGGAAAGATAATGTATGCCGAAGGTGAATACAATCATCCGGGAAATCCTTATAAAATAGAAACTATTGAAGAATTATATCCGATAGAAAAGCATTGGAGAATGTATCTTCCTGCTACATACTACGTTACTCATTCACTTGCTCCTATTATGTATGCTACAGGCTCGCTTCCTGTTAAGGTAACTGCAATGCCGATATATATGCCATTGCCTGAGGATTGTCCGCGTGTTAAGCAAACAGCTGATAAAACAGCAATTATTACCTGCTTAAATGATGACAAATCAGTATTTAAGGTAACAGGCTGTGCAGCTTTTGGAGGTCATGGTAACTCATACCGTATATGTGGTACAAAGGGAACAGTTGAAAATGTAAGAGGAACAGATGGGAAAATAATGCTCCGTTATAACGATTGGGAAAAGCCTGAGGGTGCAGAGGAAATTAATTATTATATGCCTGAAATTAATGATAAGGATGAAGAGCTTATTAAAAAAGCAGGTCATGGCGGTGGAGATTTTTATGTTATGCGTGAGTTTTTAAATGCTGTAAGGAAAAATAAAAAGCCTCCGTTTGATGTGTATTTCTCAACAAGAATGGCATCTGTTGCAATTCTTGCGCACAGAAGTATCTTAAATGGTGGAATACCGTATGATATACCTGATTTCAGCAAGGAAGAGGACAGAAAGAAATATGAGAATGACAATGATACGCCGTTTTGGTATTCAGATGGCAGAGCACCAACAATTCCGTGCTGTTCAAACCCTGAGTATAAGCCGACAGATTTACAGGTTGAAAATTTCCGGAAAGCCGTAAAGGAGTTTGAGGAAAGAAAAGTAAAGTAACAGTAAAAAGCCACCTCGCATAATATATGCTGAGGTGGTTTTTATGCGTATGGGATTATCAAAACACCGTTTTAAATTAAAGGGTATTGTTATCATTCCGATAGTGGCAGTATTTTGTGTATATTTTATTGCAGAGAGATTAAAGCCGGCATTTATTTCTGTTGCACATGAAAGAGCTAATTGTGTGGTGACGGATATAATAAATCGAAATATTGCAGAGGTTTTTAAAAAGTATGATAGCTCAGAGTTTTATGAGAGAAACGGAGATGCGGTTATAAATGATGTTTCTGCTATAAATATTCTAAAGTCCGAAATAGTAAATAATCTCATATCATCACTGAATTCAAATAATGATACAACAGTAAAGATTCCATTAGGTAGTGCATCCGGATTGTATTTGCTTAACGGAGTAGGACCGGATTTGTCGGTAAAAATAGCACCGAACAGAATAATCAGTTCTGATTTCGAGGATACATTTGCCGATGCAGGAATAAACTTTGTAAAACATACAGTATATCTTAATATCTCGGTATTGGTTAATTATCGTGGATTTATAATGGACGAAAACGAAACAATAACAACACGTGTACCAATTATTGAAAATATAATGTCGGGGAATGTACCTGATTATTACGGTGAAAATATAGGAGTTATGGGGAATTAAAAAAGAGCTATTTTATAAAAAAATAAAAAAATTCGCAAAAAGGTATTGACAAATACCTCAAAGTGTGCTATTATATATGAGTCTTAAAGATAGTGGCACATATGCGGGAGTGGCTCAGTGGTAGAGCGTCACCTTGCCAAGGTGAACGTCGCGAGTTCGAATCTCGTCTTCCGCTCCACTGTAACCACTGATTAATCAGTGGTTTTTATATCGCGGGGTAGAGCAGTTCGGTAGCTCGTCGGGCTCATAACCCGAAGGTCGTTGGTTCAAATCCGGCCCCCGCAACCATGAAAAAAAGTTGACTGTATCGGTCAACTTTTTTTATGTGTAAAACGTAAAAAATACTTGACATTTTAAGGAATCTATATTACAATATAAATATCACAAAACCGAAAGGAAGAATAAAAATGGAAGAAAATATTATAATTTTAGAAGATGAACACGGTTGCTCAATAGAGTTTGAAGCTATAGATGTTTTTGAACTTGACGGCGTAACATATTTCGCATTGCTTGAATGTATGCCGGAAGGTCAGGAAACTGATGAGGTTCTTATTATGCAGGTTGAAGGCGACATTGATTCAGAAGAAGCTGAGCTTGTAATGGTTGAAGATGAAGAACAGCTAAAGAAAGCCTTTAATGAATTCCTCAGAAGAGATGAGGAACAGGAATAAGCCTGTAACAGAAAATTAATAAATAAGAAAAAATATTCCTCTTGTATTTTTGGCACTTTTGTGTTACAATAACAACAGAAACAATAAATATCCCTGAGATTTCGCGCTACAGAGTCTTTTTTTTACCAACACTTCTAAAAAGGGATTGCTACTCCGATTGCAGCGTATACGCCTCCTTTTCTTCGGAACTGCCAGTGGACATATAAAACAATCGGGAGCTTACCCACCTGCTTATGCAGGTAGAAAATAGGCTCATTGCAAACGGTTATTTCGGGGTTGTTTTTTTGTTTTTTTTTATTTGCATAAAATGTTTAAACAGCAACTTTTTAGGGTATATATTAAATGAGAGAAGAAAATCTCTCTAATACACTAAAAAGGGAGTGACTTTTATGAAGTTTACGATTATTGGAAGAAAAATTGAAGTTACTGCGGCAATTAAAGATTACGTAGAAAAGAAGCTGTCCAAACTTGATAAGTTTTTCAAGGATGAGTCCGAGGCAAGAGTAGTACTTGGAACAATAAAAGATAACGAATATATTGAAGCTTCGATTTACGCAAGCGGAATGATTTACAGAGCAGAAGTCTCAGATGCTGATATAATGGCGGCTATAGACAAAATTGTAGATGTTATAGAACGCCAGATAAGAAAGAATAAAACAAGGTTGGAAAAACGAATAAAAAAGGATGCAGCTCTTGATGATATTTTAATAAGCGGTTCAAGCTATACGGAAGGGGAGGATAAGAAAGAGTTTGAGGTTGTTAAAACAAAGAGGTTTATAATAAAGCCTATGAGTGTTGAGGAGGCAATTCTTCAAATGAATTTACTTGGTCATACATTCTTTATATTTAAAAATATGGATACGGATGAAATGAATATTGTATATAAGAGAAAGGATAAAAAATACGCAATTATTGAGTCTATAGAATAGACCAATTTAATTACATTCCTTTAAAAGAGAGCCACAGGCTCTCTTTTTCTATACGAAATTGCTACAAAATAATATAAGTCGGAGATAAATATTTATTTGACAAACAAGGGAAACAGTGATATAATATAAAGTGGAGCAAATTATAATTTGCATAGGTAATAAATATCGCATATTGTGCGGTTAAAATACAATAAAAGAAAAGCAAAAATGCAGGAGGTACATTAATGTCACAGGTAAGAAGAATTTATGTTGAAAAGAAAGATGGTTTTGACGTTGAAGCAAAAGGCGTGCTTGAGGATTTGAAAGAAAATCTTTCGATGTCAGGACTAAAAGCAGTCAGAATAATAAACAGATACGATGTTGAAGGTATATCGGATGAGGAATATTCAAAGGCGAGAGGTTTGATATTCTCAGAGCCTCCTGTAGATAATGCCTATGATGAGGAAATAAATATAACA
>JAZSPM010000021.1:0-9328 GCA_045537455.1 Candidatus Ornithomonoglobus sp.
AGACCGCCCTTGACATGGCGTAAAATTCGTGCTATATTATAGCTAAGGCAGAAAAGCCAAAATGTGGCTGTTCCTGCCCTAAAAATCGAATATTTTATCATAGAAAAATTGAATTTACAGAAAAAATCTCACACACCCATAATAGGCGGGCATTGTTTAATATCAATATTTACATTTTTTCTATATTCTGTAGGAGTCACACCATTTCTTTTTTTGAACAATTTACAAAAATATGTATAGTTATCTATACCGACATTTTGAGCCACCCGATAAACAGGTTCATCCGAAGAGGAAAGAAGTGATTTTGCAAAGTTTAGTCTGACCTCTGTAATATACAGGTTTACGGTACTGCCAAGATTGTCATTAAACGCTTTATACAAACGATTTTTTGATATATGAAATTTCGAACACAGATAATCAACACTTAAATTTTCACGGAAATTTTCCTCTATAAAGTTTATAATTTTGGTTAAAAGAGGATCGTACATAATCTGAAATGCACTATCAAATATAACAAAAGACAAAAGATCATATAATGTCATCAATTTGTCCTCAGTTATAAACGGCAATTTGTTATATAGTTTCTTTAATTTTTCTGCTATTTTCGCGTCTATATCCGAAAGAAGATGTGGTGATATGGGGGAATTGGCAGAACGCACTCTTCCCATAATCACAAAACCAACAATAGTGTCATTCTTGATAATCGGCATTGCAGCATCATAAAGGCCTGTGAAGCACATGTGCTTTTCCAGTTCCTTCGAAACGCTGCATTTTTTCAATATTGTCATATCACATTCATGGCAATGTAATCTTGCTGTTTCTGTCTTTTGCAAAACAGAGCAATAGTCCTGAGATGTTTTGCACTTTGCCAAAACATTATATTTAGTATCAAGTACGGCTATGGTTATCCCGGTAAGATCATATATGTTTTTAATGATACGTTTTATTTGCTCAGTATTATATTTAATAATCATAGAAAGTCCCTCCGCTGTTATTATACTATATTCGGGAAAATATTGCAACATATAGGGAATAATATATATTTACAAAACTTCGCTTTATAGTTTATAATTTATTGTACATTTTAACATTAGGAGGTTCGAAATTATGTACAAATTAAATCTGCCTATAAGTATGAACACAATAAATAAGCACACCCTGCCCATATATATTGAACAGGCAAAAAAGTGCAAAGCAAACCGTATTTTTATCGGTGGGCTGGGCACTATCTATGCAAAAAACAGTCGCATATACACTATGCCCGACAAAATTAAAACGGCAATTGATTGTTTTCGCGCAGAAGGTTTTGAGGTTGGCATATGGTGCGGTTCTCTTGGCAATGGACATGCACTCATGCCGGAACAAAGACCGGACGAAAAAATGAATTATACCCAAATAACCGGAATCAACGGTGAGGCAAGAGAGGCTCTTTCCAACTGTCCGCTTGATAAAAATTATGTAAAAGATTTTCAAGAAGGCATTAAACGAATTGCAGAGCTTGGGCCGGACCTTATTATGATTGATGATGATTTCAGACTTAATATCAGAATAAAAGTATATTTTGCCTGCTTCTGTCCGCTACATCTAAAAGAGTATTATAAAAGAATCGGCGAAGAAATTCCACGTGAAAAGCTTGAAGAGTTAATTTTAACCGGAGGAGAAAATAAATATCGCACAGAGCTTTTAAAGCTTTTCAGAGACACAATGCTTGATTTCGCAAAAGCATTAAGGGAAACTGTAGACGAGGTTAATCCCAACATACGATTTGGAGTATGTACTCATAATACATGGGATATGATGGGTACAGATCCCCTTGAAATATCAAAAGCTCTTGCAGGGAACACAAAGCCTTTTGCAAGAATATCAGGAGCACCCTTCCGAAATCTAAACGTAATACCTATTGTTGAATTTGCAAGACAGCAATTTGCCTGGGGGAAAGACTCAGGAGTTGAACTTTTTGCGGAGGGTGATACTTATCCGCGTCCGCGAATGAATGTTCCGTCAAAGCCATTGGAACTTTTTGAACTTTTACTATATGCAGATGGTACATCAGACGGAATACTGGCTTATCTTTTTGATTACCACAGTAACCCCGATTATGAGCCGGGATATGTTGAACGTTTCTGTAAAAACGAGGATTTGCGCCGTAGTATAAAAGAAATGTTTGGCGACAAAACACCTGTGGGTGTAGAGGTTTTCGGAGTAGCCAACAAAGCAGAATATTGGCAACTTCCAGAGAAACTTGAACCGCAAACACTTGAAATGATGATTGAAGCAGTAAGAGCACCTTCGCGTGAAATACTTTCTGCTAATTCTGTTCCGACAAATTATAAGGAACAAACAGACTATCCTATTTTAATTATGGGAGAAAATGCAAGACATATTGAACTGTCCCGACTTTCACAAGGCGCAATTTTAGACGTTGACGCCGCAAGAATCCTGAAAGAAAGAGGTGTTGACACCGGTTTGATTTCAGACGAACCTTTTGAACCGGACAGGGAATACTTCAAAAAATATGACGAGTCAATCCTTGTATCAAGTCATCTGACAAAAAGAAATATTTTCTATAAAATAGAATGTGATAATAATGCAGAAGTCTTAAGTGTTTTTACTCCGGAAAACACGCCTGCAAGTTATTGTTATAAAAATAACGATGGTCAAAAATTTTATGTACTTGCCTATGACCACTTCAAAACACAGGTTAAAGGCATGGTAAGAAATTTCAGCAACAGCTATTACCGTCAGGCAGATATTGCAGATGCTGTTTATTGGATTTGCCAAAAGAAGCTTCCGGCATTTTCGAGAAAAAATCCAAATCTTTATATTCTTTCTTCGAAAAACGATGAAGCAATGTCCGTGGCATTGGCAAATGTATCGCTTGATGATGTGATTAATCCAAAAATCGAGCTTGACAAAGCTTATTCTCAAATTCGTTTTCTCAACTGCACAGGAAGGCTTGCGGGGGATACAGTTTACCTTTCGGATATTACACCTTATGGTTTTTGTGCTTTTGAAGTAAAATAAATAAAAATTTTTAATCAGGAGTTATAAATAAGTGAGCATATTATTTTTAATAGTTATAATAGCAGGTGTTGCAGGACAGAACATTACCAAAAAAATATATACGAAAAAAACGGGAACGGGCGGAACATATCTTTTTTCATCCCTTACTGCACTTTTTTCAATGATGTTCTTTCTTGTTACTTCAAAGAATATTAGCTGGAATCCCCAGATTGTTCCGTATTCGATAGCCTTTGCCTTATCATTTGCAACTTCTTCCCTTTTTGGGTTACTCGCTGTTGCAAACGGACCTTTGTCACTTTCATCGCTTATGATTTCATATTCACTTATGATTCCAACCTTTTACGGACTCATGTTTTTGAAAGAACCGATAAGCATATGTTTTGTGATTGGTCTTGGCTTGCTTGTAATTTCGCTTTTTCTTGTAAACAAGAAGAATGACAAATGTCCCGTTACACCCAAATGGCTTTTATTTGTTTTTCTTTCATTTGCAGGCAATGGCCTCTGTTCAACCTTTCAGAAAATACAACAGTTGGTATTTTGCGGTGAATACAAAAATGAATTTATGATAATTTCTCTTGCAATTGTATTTTTAATTTTTGTAGTAGCTACGTGGATAACAAATAAAGGTAATTTCAGAAGAAATTTTTATCATGCACGGTTTACTGCCGTTGCCGCCGGTGTTATGAATGGTATTGTTAATTTGCTCGTTATGGTTTTGTCAGGAATGATGGCAGTGTCCGTTATGTTTCCTTTGATTTCAGCAGGAGGAATTATTGTTACATATGTTGTTTCAAAAGTATTTTATAAAGAAGAGCTTACAAAAACACAATTTGTAGGTTTCTTAGCAGGACTTGCATCCATAGTGTTTTTAAACATTTAGGATATAGAAAAATATAAATCTATTGCGTTTTTTATTGGCAAATTTACTCATTTCACCATTAATATAGGTAATTTTGTCAATAAAACAGATTAAATTTGAAAAATTTTAAAAATTTGTTGTACCATATTGACATCACTCCTGTCGGGTTCTCCGATAATCCAGAACGGCAAGCTTGTGGGAGCTGTTACCCACGTTTTTGTGAATGATCCTACGAGAGGGTATGGGATATTTATTGAAAACATGCTCTCGGAAGCGGAGAAAATAAAGTAGAAGGAATGCTCGTCTATAAAATGTTAGGCGGGCATTTTTATATAAATAAATATCCAAAAAGTCTTGAGATTCATTCAATCATATGATACACTTATTACGATATTACAAATATATAATGAGGTGGTAAAATGTCTAAGGCGCCTGCTGTAGATTACGCATTGTCGATACTTGAATTTTTTGCAAATAATAATTCTGAAATTGGCATAGCAGATATCAGTAATGCTCTTAATATAAATAAAAATGCTGTATCAAGGGTATTAGAGGCTTTGCTTGAGAAAAATTGGATATATATGAGTGATAGTTCTCAAAAAAAGTACAGTTTGACACTCCGTCCCTTTTCGCTAATATGCGGACACACAAACAACAACGGTATTGTAAAAATTGCAACACCTTACATAGAAAAGCTTAATAATGAGCTTGGTGATTCTGTGTATCTTGGTGTAAAAAATGGAGAAAATGTGCTTTATCTTTTACATTATGATTCCACAAAGGAGGTCAGAATCAATGGTCGCATCGGAGGAGAATATCCTCTGAACTGTTCAGCACCCGGAAAAATTCTTTTAAGTTATTCTGATGATGAGGAAATAAGCAATTATTTTAGCCAACCTGCCGTTAAAAGAACAGAAAATACTATTACTGATTTTGAAAGCTTTATACTTGAATCTGACAGAATAAAGAAATTCGGTTATGATATTGACAATGAAGAATTTGCCAAAGGTATAATTTGTATTGCTGTTCCTGTTTATGATCATGCTGATAATATTGTAGCAAGCATAGGCATATCGACTTTGACACTATATGATGATATTGATTCTTTAATAAACAATAAGTTTTCTTTACTAAAAAAAGCTGCTGATGAAATATCATTATGTCTTGGGAAAAAACAAATGTAAAAAATCTAATTATATAATGAAAGGAATGAGCGTTTATGACACAACAGGAGTTTAACAAGATTTTTGACCACACAATTTTAAAGCCTCCTACTACAGAAAATGATTAAAAAAAAGTATGCGACGAAGCTATAAAATATGGATTTTGTTCAGTTGCAGTAAATACAGGTATGGTTAAAACGTGCGCAGAATTTTTAAAAGGGTCAGATGTCTTAGTTGATGCGGCAGTAGGCTTCCCACTTGGAATTACCACAATAGATTGTAAGGTTTGTGAAGCCGAAGAGGCCATTAGAAATGGAGCCGGAGAAATAGATTATGTAATTAATATAGGTAAGATAAAAGAGGGTAATGTCGATTACATAAAAGAGGAAATGAAAAAAATAGTTGCAGTATGTCGCAAACACAACGTTACTTCAAAGGTGATCTTCGAGAACTGTTATCTTACAGATGATGAAAAAATTACACTTTGTAAAATTGCAAAAGAGGTAAAACCTGACTTTATTAAAACTTCGACGGGATTTGGCCCATCATCCGCTACAGTTGAAGACGTTGCACTAATGAAAAAATATGTTGGAGATGAAGTTAAAATCAAGGCTGCCGGAGGTGTGCGTGATCTAAAAACGTGCTTGGCAATGATCGATGCAGGTGCTGAAAGAATTGGCTGCAGTAACAGCAGTACAATTGCAGATGAATATTTTGATTGGCGGAGGAGCAAGGAATAAAATATGGCAGCAAATTTTAGCTGATATATTTGGCATACCGGTTTTTGTTCCTGATTATATTGAAGAAGCTACATCTATGGGTGCTGCGATTACTGCTGGTGTTGGTATCGGAGCTTTTGAGAACTTTGATGTAGTGGATAAATTTATAAAGATAAATGAAGTAAATAAACCTGATTTATCTAAAAATAAAAAATATATTGAAATTAAAAAGCTTTTTGATGAAGCTTATTATGCTTTAAATTCTGTATTTGAGAAAATGTAAGGAGTGTTTTATAATGAAAAAATCAACATTATTTGCGAAGTTGCCTGATTATGTCGCAACCCCTGACGGTATGGCGATAGATAAAGACGGCAATCTTATACTTGCGTGTCCTAACTATGGCGACCAGACTATGCCGGGTTGCATTTTAAAAATTGATAAGGATAAGAATATAAGAAAATGGTTTGACGTTCCTGTTCATGAGCAAACAGGGATAGCATCACCTATGGGAATTGCATTTGATCCCGATGGGGATTTATACATCTGCGACAATCAGGGGTGGCTCGGAAAGCCTGAGCTTATAAGAAAGGGCAGGATTTTAAGGGTTCGTATGGATGGTGATACTATTGTAAAGACAACTGTTGTTGCAAAAAATATGGAGCATCCAAATGTTATGAGAATCAGAGATGGTTATGTTTATGTAACACAAAGCACATTAGAACTTGTGAATGACCCTTCGGGTAAGCTTGTAAGCTGTGTTTACCGCTTTAGACTGGATGATGAAAATATTGATATTACAAATACTTTAGAGGATAAAAATATTCTCGCAACATTTATTACTGAAAATCCGGATGATCAGTATGGTGTTGACGGAATTGAATTTAACAGGGACGGAAATCTTCTGGTAGGCAATTTCGGCGATGGAGCAGTTTATAAAATTACCTTTAACGAAGACTTATCAGTTAAGTCAAACGAAATCTGGGCACAGGACAAAGATAACCTCGAAAGCACCGATGGTATGATAATGGATGATGATGACAATCTATACACACGAGCTACCTGCAACACTTGCCCAGGTTGAACTATGAGGAATGTTTTAAATGGGTAATTTAGAAAAATTAAAGGCACTTATATTTGAGACTGATAATAATGCCTGTTTTATAGAACGAGAAAGAATATTTGGCAGATTAGAAAAAGAAATGCAAGATTATAATGGAGCTGATAAACATGCAATTATTTTTTCAAAGCCGTTAGCTGAAGTATCAACTCCTATTATTGATTGTGATTACTTTGCCGGAAGGGTGCTTGAAGCCTTGCCTGATGAGGGAATGAAAGCACCGAATATGCTTTTGAGCTCGGCGGGGCATATGAGCTTTGATTATGAAAAGGTACTTAGAGTTGGCTTAAAGGGAATACTGGAAGAAATAAAAATAAATGCTTTAAAAAAAAGCGATGAGCAATCATTATTATTTGCCAAAAATGCAGAAATTGTTGTGAATGCAATTCACGAATATTCAATACGTTATTCCGAAGAGGCGGAGAAAAAAGGTCGGAAAGAAATGGCAGAGGCACTTAAATTGGTGCCTTTTGAGCCTGCATATGATTTTTATTCGGCGCTTCAGGGAATATGGATAATACATATGATTGCAAGCTGTTACGTGGGTTCTCGTGATTATGCTTTTGGAATGTTTGATAAATATATGCTTCCGTTTTATGAAAAAGCAATTAAGGACGGGAAATCTAAGGAAGAATTAACAGAGCTTCTTGCCGGATTTATGATTAAGACGAATGAGATATGCGGAAGATGTACACACAATTACAACACCAAACCTGTTTTGAGTCAGGCATCAAAGCAATATATAAATATTGGCGGCGAAAGCCCAAGCGAGTTTTCAAGCTTAGTTCTTGAGTCCGCAAAGCTTGTGAATATAGCACAGCCGCAGATTATAGTAATGTTAAAGCCGGACAGGAATGTGGATTTTACAAAGAATACCTTTGAAGCACTTTCATGTCTTACGGATAAAATGAATATCTATAATTACGAATCTATTGTAAAAGCACTTGTTAAAAAGGGTATCAATGAGGATGCTGCAAAGGATTTTACATATTCTGCTTGTTGTACATTTGATTTGAATTATCACTCGTTCCGGCTTGAATACTTTACACCGGTTCCGTTTATTTTTAATGAAGTACTGGAAAGTAAGGAGTTTGCTTCAATAAACGATATCCTAGTTGATTTTAAAGAAAGCATTAGAGCAGATATTCAAAAATACGTTGATGTTACTCAGGAGGGTTTTCCGGAAGAAAGAAGCAGAAGACAGTTTGTGCTTGATTCTATTTTGCTGTCTGACAGTGCAAAAGAATGCAGATATGCCTGTGACGGGAAGGCAAAGTATAATGTGATGAATATATTCTGTCCGGGTGTTGCAACAGTAGGCGATTCACTGGTGGTGCTTGATAAGCTTGTTTTTAAAGAAAAAAGATATACCTATTCGGAATTTATAGATATTGTCAAGAACAACTATGAAGATAATGAAGAGCTCAGGCAGGAAATTTTATCGTATACAAAATTCGGGAATGACTCAGATAATGATGAATATGCAGTTCTTGCGGGTAATGCATTTCTTGATGCCGCTGACAGTGTTAAATTAAAAGATAATTATTATATTGCGTCGGGATTTTATTCTTTAGAGAGGGATAACGTCTGGAAAAGTAAACTCGGTGCAACTCCCGATGGAAGAAAAGCGGGAGAACCGTTCAGTGAGAATCAGTCTCCAACATATGGAACGGATAAAAACGGTATAACTGCACTTCTTAAAAGTCTTGCAAAGCTGCCTTTTGACAGAACAGTAACCGGTGGACTTAATCTGACATTTTCACAAAAAATCAAACCTGAACTATTGCAGGCTTTTGTTGTTTCGTATTTCAATATGGGAGGATTTCATGTAGGGATAAGTGTAGTCGACAAAGACACGCTTAAAGATGCAATGATTAATCCCGACAAATACAAAAGCCTGACAGTCAGAGTATATGGATTCAGTGAATATTTTACAAGTCTCCCTAAATGGCAGCAGATTGCTGTTTTGAACAGAACTGAATATAATTAAGATAGGATATCTGATTTTGTATAAACTGAAAAATTAATCTTTTTAAATAAAACAAAAACGCTCATCATTTGGTGAGCGTTAGTTTTTATAATACTTTTTATAAAGCCTGTAAAAGCAAGAATAATCAGTGAATCCGCAGCTGAATGCGGCATGTGTTAAGGATTCTCCGTTTTGAATAAGCTCGTGTGCCGCAGAAAGACGCTTTTTTGTTATATACCGATATACTGATATATTCAGCTCTTTACTGAATTTATGGGCAAGCGTTGAAGGAGAAATATAAAGAAGCTTTGCTATGCTTTCCACAGTCAGATTTTCGGCATATTTTTCATCTATCATATGAATTGCATTATTTACTATCGGAGATAAATTGACGCTTTTAATGATTGATTCTGAAGTATTATGCTTAAAGTATATCAAAAGCTGTATTAAGGCTGATTTTTCAGGTTGGCTGACGC
>JAZSPM010000124.1:0-28314 GCA_045537455.1 Candidatus Ornithomonoglobus sp.
AGACCGCCCTTGACATGGCGTAAAATTCGTGCTATATTATAGCTAAGGCAGAAAAGCCAAAATGTGGCTGTTCCTGCCCTAAAAATCGAATATTTTATCATAGAAAAATTGAATTTACAGAAAAAATCTCACACACCCATATATGGTTTTGTGAATCATCTTTCTGTTTTTGAGGTTGATGATTTACTGTCGCAAAATGACCTTATAACAATAAACTGACATAACTAACTTCTTCTATATATCAGAGATTAACGGCGTTATAACAATCGCTTATAAGATAAGTTTCTGATTTGTTAAGAGTAACCATCATTTTCCCAAATTCTGCTTTAATCTTCTCTTTCTTTTCCTGTGTCAAGGACACTGTTATTTTTGAATCAATAAATGGCATTTTCTTTCTCTCCCTCATTATTTTTCTTTTATTCATTTTAATTATACCTTAAAATTCATATAAAACTCTGGGTTTCGTTTCCCACTCACCAAGATTTTCTCTCCAGTATCCTGCCCACTGTTTCATATGTTCATATTCCGGATGCTTGGGATTCTTTATTATTTCAAGAAATTCTATAAATCCATAAACTCCACCAACATCTTCAGGAGGTGTTTGCCCTTTTGCTTCCAATAAATACGGTGATTCTTTATCATAATTATCTAAAACTTTAAGAATTTTTATTTCATGTTCCCAACCATCGCCAAAATCATATCTGTAACACAATTTACGGTCTTTATATAAATAATCTTTTAACACTTTCCCTTCCATCATCTCTGTATTATCATAAAATACAGTGTCTTCATCTTCTAAAACAAGATTTGTTATCTCATTTCCATTTTCACTCAAAACCATAAAATCATACAAATGATAATTTTTCCATCCAAAAGCCCTTTGCAAGACATTATGTAGCTCAGCAAAGCTTATATCCGATGGTACTATTATCCTCCGCTCCGCCTTATACACCTCTAAATCAAGTACCACAAGCAACTCATAAGCCTGATATTTATATATCGGCAAATCGGTTAATACAGAAAGTTCTTCAAACATCTTTTCATACGGGCAAAAATAATCTTTCATATTTTTTGAATAATTATGATTTTTTCAATATTTTTTAAATCTTTCTTCTTTACCTGATATACAGCAACCACAAAACGTGTTGCGTTATTTACAAGTACAAGCATATCTTCCGTCTTCCTGTTTGTCCAGACATTTGTCCAGTTTGCAGTCCATGTAAATATTGGATTTATGTCCTCATTTATCTCTTCCGGTTTGATGCACAAAGCATCCGATAATTTTTTTGTTAATGCAATCTGCATTTTTTGCATCCTTTCCATGTAAGTAACACCATTTTCTGTAAAATACTCAGCATCAGATTCAATCAGACATTTATTCATCTTCTGTCAACGATTTAGTTTGTTCTTCAATATCTGATATATATTTATCAAAATCACTTTCATAAAGTCTGTCCTGAATAACCCTGTATTTTTCAAATTCGGTCAAAGCATGCATTTTGCCAAGTCAAGATATGCCGATACAATTCTTTCAAGCTGATAAAGCTCATCCTCCGATAAATAATTTTTAGCCACAGTAACATCATACTTATGAATTTTACCTTTAGGAGCACCGTCCCAGCTTGTAAGCCCCATATTTTCTTTTTGTGCGTCTGCACGATTATATATAACTTCTGCAGCGGTTTGTCCGTGAATACTATAATGCAACTTATTTTGAACAGCTGAAAAAAATCTTTGTGTTGCTTTTGCAGATGGATCATAGTCTAATGCAGTAGCATAAATATCTGTGATTTTCTGATAAAATTTACGTTCTGACAAACGAATTTCTCTGATTTTTTCAAGTTGTTTTTCAAAGTATTCCTTTGTAAGTACAGTGCCGCCGTTCTTTAAACGTTCATCATCCATAACCCATCCTTGAATGGTGTAATCTTTAACAATGGAATTTGCCCATTTTCTGAACTGAACAGCTCTTTCATTATTCACTTTAAATCCTACTGCAATTATCATTTGCAGATTATAATGTTTTACATCTCTACTGACTTGTCTTTCGCCCTCATTTTGAACTATTCGGAAATTCCGAATAGTTGCTTCTTCTAAAAGCTCATTATCTGAATATATTTTTTTAATATGTTCATTTATAGTAGGCAAACCGACATCATATAAAGTAGCCATCATTTTTTGCGTCAACCATATATTTTCATCTTCATATCTCATTTCAATACTATCGTTATCATCTCCGGCTGAGGCAATAAATGTCAGATACTCAGCAGCAGAAGAACGCACGACTGAAACTTCTTTATTATTTTTCTTTTTCATATAGATTCAACTCCGTTTTGAACTTGCGTATTTTTTGCACAAGTTGATTTTATATTAAATTGCAACAAACATTATAGAATTTATATTGATATGTTTTTCCATCAGCAGTTTGTGCAAATTTTGCACAAACTAAATTTTCGTCCAATTCTCCAACGTTGAATATATTTTTTAGGGGCTTGTTTACAACACTTCTGTCAACATCAAAAAGCTGTCCGATAGCTTTTTGAGTAAGCCGTACATCTTTATCCCGTACCCTTACTTCGATACCTTCTTCTTTAGCATCACGGGTGAATACAAAAAATCAACTTTTGCTGATTTCATCACTCAAAATCTGTTATTTTCTATTATACAGTATATGCTGTTTCTTTCAATCATAACGAATACAAATACCCAATAATATTATATCATATAAATACGTTTTTTTCAATAATTCCTCTTAAATTTTAAAAGCTTTGTAAGAATTGTTATCTTGAGATACATAATTAAGGTCTTTTTAGAGAAAAAAATTATCTTTATATGCTTTGACGCGTTAAAGAAGTTCACTGCTCTTTTTGCTTTTGCTTCATCATCCAGCCACTTAGGACACGCCGGAGCTTTCTTCTGTGGTTTTGGTTCTTTAGCATTAAACTCTCGCTTGCCAAGATTTCCCTCAAGCTCCTTTAAGGCCGTTGGTTTCGATTTTCTGCCCTGTGCCATAGCTAACACCTCCTCGTATAATAAATATTCAACATATTTAAACCCTCATCTTTGCTTGGTTTGCTTGTCTTTATTATACCATATTACGATATTTATTGCAACAAAAAACAAAGCCTCTTCCGAGACTTTGTCGACAGTCTGAAACGGCTCCTTATCAGGAGTCGTTTTGTTATGCATTCTATTAGTTGTAAATACGTATTTCATTGATAATTGCACAAGAGTCTCCGGTGCTTTGATGTACGGTGATTCGTATCTTTTCGGTCAATTGCGGAAAAAAAGAAACCACGGTTTTTCGTTTAAAATTGTCTTTGATTCGAGCAACGGTATTCCATTGACCGTCAAGATAGATTGCAACATCCATCTCTTTGATTGTGCCTGCAAAATGCGGAGCATCCTGATAAGAATAGAGAGGATAGGTTAAATCTGTTTCTGCTGTGATATGTATGGATGAGACTACTGCGGCATGGCTGAGGGTTAAAGTAAGGCTTTGCGGCAGTCCGTCAGTGGTGTCTGAAATCCATGCGTTGCATTCGTTTTCTACGGAACGTATTTTTCCGTTAATGACGTTTTCTGCGTACCCTCCAAGTGCGGTGTTTTGCGAAGTTGCAGAAACAGTAGCGTTTCTGGCTAAGTCGTCAGGATCATCGTTTTTAATTCCAAAAATAGTCTGGTCATCCTTAAGTAAAATCTGTTGCAGTTCTTTGATATGCTGTGTATAAATATCCCGTGGAAATAACTGATACTTTTGACAAAGATAGGCTGCCGTTCCTGCTGCCTGACCAAGAGTTGCAAGTGTGTTTTCCACTCTTGCAGAACCTAAGGCAAGATGGGAGAAAGAACCGCATCTGGATGCCACGAACAGATTTTTAATATTCTTGGAATAGATACAGCGATAAGGAATCTGACAGATGGGAATATTCATGTTCAGATGAAAGGGTCCTTCTTCACCTGAGTAGATACCTTTTATATTGTGTACATCAATGCCCCAACCATGATAACTGATAACATCCTCAAAAGTGCGTTCATCCGTACAATCGTTCTGGGTGAGCATGTAATCTCCGACCAGCCTTCGGTTTTCCCGCTTGGAGTTATGAAGTTCAAGTTGCTTGAGGGTATAGTTTTGATATAAGTCTTTATTCTTATAAGAATTTTTTAGCCAGTCAAAGTAGCCTACGCCCAATTGAACCAAAGCATCACGGGCAAACTCACTGTCCCATAAATCGTCAAAATCATTGGAGTTTTCCAGCCACCACTCCGAGGTCATTCTGGTTTTGGGCGTTCGGTAAATATTTTCGGGCAGTTTGACTGCCCAATCGGGAGCGATAAAGTGAGAAACCGTTCCGCTATCTTCCATGATAAAATTACGGATTACAACATCTCCACAGGTACAACCACTCATGGTCAGGGTGTCAGGGTTTTCAGGAGCAAATGCCTCTTGGAATTCATGCTTTGCCTCTCTACCCATACGGTATTTTGCGCCGGCATAGTAACCCAACCAACCGTCACCGCTGCAATCTGCATATAACTTGCTTTCAAAGCGATGTTGTTCAAGGGTCATTGTATTGGTACATAAAATGGATGTAATGCAGTCATCTTTAATGTCATAGCATTGCAATTCATAAATGCAACCTCTTCAAGCACTACCGCATTATGTACCGCTTCAGCGGCATCCTTTCCCCACGCAAAAGGACCATGATTTTTTACAAGCACCGCAGGTATGGAAACAGGATTTATATCTTTAAAGGTTTCTATAATAACACTTCCTGTTTCCTTTTCATATTCTCCGTTTATCTCTTCAGGCGTCATAGCTCTTGTACAAGGAATTTCTCCGTAAAAATAGTCTGCGTGAGTTGTTCCGAGTGGTGCAATCCCCTCTCCTGCCTGTGCAAAAGATGTCGCCCACCGACTGTGTGTATGCACAATACCTCCGATTTCTTCAAACTCACGGTACAGTTCAATGTGCGTTGGTGTATCACTTGAAGGTTTCCACCTTCCTTCAACGACTTCTCCGTTTTCAATATTTACAACAACCATATCATCGGCTGTCATTGTGTCGTATTCAACGCCTGACGGTTTGATTACCATAAGCCCGCTTTTGCGGTCTATTGCAGAAACATTCCCCCAGGTAAAAGTTACAAGACCGTATTTTGGAAGCATAAGATTTGCTTCAAATACCTCTTTTTTCAGCATTTCTAACATCACTGTACCTCCTCTGATTTATGTTGTGTGGCAAGTCCGTTTTTGTAGTTCTTTATATATTCTTCAAATTTGCCGAGATACCCCTTGCACTTTGAACAAGCCGCCGTGTGCAAAAAATTTATTTGCACTGACTTTTTCTTTACCGAAAAGTATATCCATTCCAATAGTAAGTGTTGCAATTAAAGAATAAAGTTGATTTATCGGAACTGTATCCCATAAGCTCGAAAAATTCTCCAAATATATTTACCCATTTAAGTAATATCTTTTTCTGCCTCCTATACCAATCTGTAACAGTTTTATCAAACAACAGCGTTCCTGAAAAATCCAGGTGCTCTCAGTATTCCGAAAAACTAATATTTTATACTGTCAAATACGGTATAGGCATCATCGGATATCCTCCAATTTCAAAAATATAATCTCCGCTACGGAGTATTTGTACAAGATGTACTTCGTCTTCCGGTAAAACCTTTGTTCTTAAAGCAGAAATCCCCACATGCTCATGATGATGAAGATCAGTTCCTACAGTAACTATCGGAGCATGATTTTCAGCAGCGTATTTTGCCGCAACGGCTGTTCTCGATTTCTGATACGGGTGCATATTCATAATTTCCAGACCATCAAGGAAATCCAAATCAACTGCCGTACCGCTGTTTCTGAACGGATGAGCCTGAATAATTAAGCGGTTTTCGTTGTGAAATTCCTTGTAAAAGCTTTCTATTCCGAGATCAGAACGGTTTAATGTATTTCTTAAAAATGCTTCGTCCACACCAAAAACAAGATAATCGTTATCGCTTTCCAAAAAACGGTACTCTGCACCAAGCAATACCTTGATTCCTTCTTTTTCGCCCATCGCCTTAGCGTCATAAAAATCTTTCATATATGTTTTAATCGGGTCTTCACTTTTTAAATATTCACCATGGTCATAGAAAAAATGATTAGCAATTACAACTGCATCATAATTTTCTTTTTTTAACAGATGTATCATTTCCTCAGACGATATACGGCTGCAGCCTGAACACGGATATGTATGTGCATGAAGTTCAATTTTATATTTATAAGAAGCAATATACTCTATCATTTCATCAGATATTAATTTTTTCATAACCTCAACCTCTTTATCTTATCTCAATTACTCTTGCAGCTCCTTCTTTAAGAGGTGCTGTAGTAATCTGACGCTTGCCGCAGTCGGCATATCCGTCAAAATCTTCATGAATATGACCTGCAATAACAGCTTTAATTGCCGGTTCATTTTCAATATACTCCACAGCGTCAAGTGTTTCCTGTACAGGAATCTGTTCTTTGCGGTGTCTTTCACAATATTTCTTGTAGTATTTTTCCGGCGGAGCGATCATATAAGCACATCCTGCCCAGGTTGCAAGCATCTCGTCAGCCTTTTCAGTTGTAAATAAAGGAATATGCATACAAAGAATTATAGGATAACCCTTTGATACTTCTTTTTTCAGCAGTTCAATTTGTTTATATGTAATTGAATAATATACATTCTGAATAATCACAAAATTAATACCGCCTATTATTACAGAGTCAAAATAAATGTTCTGACTGTAATATGGTGCCCATATTTTTGAATACTCTTCCATATATGTAGAATCACTCAACCCAAAATTATCGGGACATTTGCAAAAATCGTGATTCCCGGGCAAAATAATATTGTTTCCTGAAGGCAGATTTGCCGCTGCATATTCCATATTATCTTCGGATATTCCCTTAAAATTATCTCCGGTACAAATAATACTCAGACTGTTTTCTTCTGCATATTTCACGGCTGCTTCATAATAAGCGGTATTTTCATATTTACCTTCAGCTTTAATAACATCAATATGGGCATCTGTAATGTGAAGAAATCTTATGGGCTTATCAAGCCCTATTTCAATAACTGAATTTTTGATTATTAAATTTTGCACCATTTTCTATACCTCCAAATCAAACACTCTCAGAGCTTTTTTTCATGGTTTCCAACACATTTTTTGCACCGTTAACCACACTTGCAATATCGGTACTTGCCGATATAAAATCAATGCCCTTGCTCAGCCAGTGCGTAAGCTCTTTTATATCAGCAGCTCCTGTTGATAAGCCGATAGGCTTTCCTGCACTGTGGGCTTTTTTTACTGCCAATTCAACAAGACGATTTGTTTTTTCGCCCGTCAACGCATAACCCAATTCACCTACAGAGCCACTCATATCCATAGGCCCGATTACAAATCCGTCAAGATATGGAATCTCAGACATTTCTTCTATCGCATCTACAGCTTCCTTGCTTTCTATCATAACAAGCCTTACTGTTTCCTTGCTCTTGTTTTCAATATAATCTCTTACATTATCAATACCATATGAAACCGCACGTGAAGGACCAAATCCGCGTTTTCCCTCAGGTGGATAAATACAGGTGTCTATTGCACGTCGGGCTTCATCAGCACTATTTACCATAGGAACAACAATAGCATCAGGGCCCATTTCCAGAACACGCTTTATGCTTGGTATGTCATTCCATGTAACTCTCACCACAGTGGCAGTATTTCCTGCTGCCCTTGTTGCAATCAAGTGTTGTTTTACAGTATGAAAATCTGTAGGCGTATGCTCCATGTCAACCCAAAGATAATCAAAGCCTATCTTACCAAGTATTTCACACATACGGTAATCATTCAAGCATATATGTGTACCAAACAGCTTTTCCCCTGATTTTAATGCTTCTCTGAATAAATTACTCATTTGTTTTCTCCTTTACCGAAAAATTGAAATGAATATATTTCTGCATCACAAAGCTCTATATGCATTATAACATCCCTTCCATTAAGCTCTGAAAGAGAATCCTTGAAATCCACAATACGGTCTGTAGAATCTCCGAACAACTCGCCACTGTCATAGCCGTCCTGAATAATACCGTTTTCGTCTTCAAAAAATATTCGGATATATCCTGCGGAGGAGGTCGAAAAATTGATACTTAAGCTATCTCCTTCAAAGGTAAATGGCTTTGTTACAACCTCAGTTGTTTCAAATCCTGACACACGGCTTACAAATCCGTCCATACGAAGCGTATAACGGAACACCTGAACCGGTCCGTCAGACCAATCATTTGCTGACGCATAAAAAGATAGCTCACAGTCTTCGCCTTCAACATTTGTACGTGTAACCAACATACCGTATGACAGATATCCATCACCATATACCCAACGCATATTACTTTCAGGTCCTGGTTTTATAAATGCCTCATTCCATCTTTTGAAGTTCTTGCCGTCACGTGAACTCATAAAAAGTCCATCTGTAAGAGCAAGCCCAAATCTTCTGCCGAGGTTCATACGCCATTTACGATGTTCTGCTCCGCAAAGTCTGTCATAATTCGGAGTCCATTCTTTACGCTCGGTATAGCGTGTAGGAAATCCGACATAGATGTGCGGTGCACGGAAATATGGCTGAATACCATTAGTATACATATGAAAATCATAAGGCGACTCTGTATATTTTATCAATTCAGGATCCGTCCATATTTTAAAATCTTTTGATTCTAAACGACGTATATCCCGAATGGCCCCACCATTCTCTGCTTGGTGAAAATCTCTTGCATAGCATACATAAGAATTTATGTTTTCATCCCAGAAAACTGAATTGTAAGAATCAAAAGTTCCTTTATCTGTTACCATCCAACCTTCTTCAAAATGAATACCGTCACTGCTTGTCATACACCACAGCTCTGTCCTTTCCTTACCCGGTCGGGTATAGACGCCCTTATATTTCTGTTCAGGCGGGCAGTTGGGATTTTTATCAATAAACACATGAAAAGCATCCATCGTCTCAGTTACAACTATGACATTGTTTTCTGTACTCCCTTTTATGTTACAGATTCCAAGCTTTGGCTTATTCCAGTTGATACCGTCTGTGCTTTCTGCATAACAAATGTGAAAGAACGGAGGCTTGTGTTCAGTGCGTTCTTCATTATACATAGGGAAACAGATATAATACATTCTGAAAATATCCCCATCTTGGAAAACTGTATAATAAACCCATCCATTTGCTTCCCACGGTGCATCATTGGTCATAATACATTCACGGCGAACAGGCTTGTTTAATTTTTTCCCCGCAGTTGTTTTTGTTACATCTATAAGAAAATCATCTACAAACAACTCTTTGCGGCTTCCTATATTTATACTCATTTTCAATCACTCCTTTATTAAGATTATATATTACAAAAAATATAATGTAAATGATATTTTTTGCAAAATACATTGCATTATTTGCAAAAGTATGGTATTATTAATATACGCAGTACAGAAAGGTATAATATAAAATGAAAAAAATATATTATAATAATAAATTTGTTAATTATAAATATGCAAAAGGAAAAACAGATATATACGGAAAAATGTTTCACGAATACTATGAAATTTATCTTCTTTTACAGGGTGAGGTTGAGCTTGTCAACAACCATACACGTCAAACAATTAAACCGCAGCAGCTGGTTATTATCCCTCCGGGGGAATACCATCAGTTCATAATAACAGGCGATATTGATAATTATGAGCGATGTGTAATTAATATTTATCCCGAATTTTTTGATAAGGATATTTTAAAAGATGCTTTTGACGGCAAAAGCTTAATCTCACTTTCACATTCTAACCGTATCATAGAAAACTTTATGTATCTGAATGAGGCACGTCTTAATGTAAATGACGATGATTTTTCATATATATTATCAGCAGTTGTAACAGATATTATTTTTATGATTAAATACAATACCCATAAAAGTGAGTTATCCACGGGAAAGCTCCGTCCTGTTTCTGTTGCTCTTATGAATTATATTGATATACATTATACCGAAGCATTGAATTTAGAGTCATTATCAAAAAAATTTAATTTTTCCGTTTCATCGCTTTGTCATGTTTTCAAAGAAGATTTCGGTATAAGCATAAAAAAATATATTATACAAAAACGAATGAATGCTTCAAATTTTGATTTACAAAATGGTATATCCTCAGAGGAAGTATGTGCAAAATATGGTTTTCAAAATTATTCCACTTTTTACCGTGCATATAAAACATATTTTGGTACTGCACCGTCAAAAACAGCTACAAAAAAATAATAATCACATAAAACCCCCGAAACACAAATCTTGTTTCGGGGGATAATATTTTTTTCAAATACAGGAATATTATCTGTCGTCACTTCAATCCAACCTTTTTATTTGCAAAAATTCACACGAAGGGGAGCGGCGGTCTTGAGGGCGGTACCATTATATATCCTTTTTTGTTGTCTGCATAAAATGGCTCCGTTTAATTGATGGGGCTTTTGTTTACATCATATTAAATAATATCTAAAATCACTGCTGAATATTTTTGCCGCAGAGAAACTGAGATACCGTTGTCTGTCAGTTTTGCATCACATTTGTAATCTGACGGATACAAAACAGATACTTTATCTGCTTTAATTGGCACTGTCATCGTCTGATTTTCTGAATTTAGCCGCCATAGAGCCATTTTAACTTTGTCACTGCTTCTGAAAGCAACACATATCCATTCATCACCGTACTCAGGTATGCCGGCAGGGTAGAACGGAATGGCTGTAAGGATATCGTTTCGTAGTTCCTTATAGCATTTTATTGCGCCTTTAATTACATTGAAATTCTCGTCAGAGAGTGAAATAATATCACCGCTCAGATGAATTCGCTGAAGCAGGGAGTTTACCATATTAAATATTACTGCATTTTTATCATCATCTGCCGTAGGGTATGACCATATTGCAGACTGTTCAGGAAGAACTGCCGTTGGTGCGGCGGCGGCAATATATGCCATATCACGGTAGTTTGTCTGATCGCTTACAGATTGTATCTGATGTCTTTGGAGCTGTGCGTAATCCATACGCATACCGCCGCTTGAACAGTTTTCAAGAACGAGTTCGGGATATTTACTGCGTATTTGGTCAATCCAGTCAAGATATGCTCTACCATGAGCAAGAAGTCCGTCGCCAAAGCTGTCTGAGCCACATTCTGTTCCGATACCCCCGTCTATGTTATAGTCGATTTTTATATATCCGACACCGTATTCAGTTACAACTCTGTCAACGACGGAGGAAGCAAATTCACGTACTTTTTTATTTGTGAAATCAAGCTGATAACGTCCGTGGTCGATTATTCTTTTTCCATGACGTGTAAAGAAACAGTCATCTTCAAATTCATCAAGAATAGGACATTGGATTCCCATAACCTCAATTTCAAGCCATATACCGGGTATCATACCCTTTGAACGGATATAGTCGAAAACTTTTTTTATCCCTCCGGGGAAACGCCAGCTGCACGGCTGCCATTCTCCTACAGTTTCCCACCATGTTCCGTCTGCGTACCAGCCGGCATCCATACAGTAATATTCTGCTCCGCTCATAGCCGCTTTGTCGATAACCGGAATCATTTTTTCGGTTGTCGGATCTGCATTAATACAATGCATATAGTCATTGAAAATTACAGGGAGCTTTCTGTCGGGATTAACAAAAATACATCTGCGATATTTTGTCATTTGTTCAAGTGTATTATTAAAATCATCACCGATACATACGCAAGCTTTAACACTTTCAAAACTTTCGTTCGGTGCAAGCTCTTTATACCACTGGTTTTCCTGCTCAGTCGGGCCGCTTAACTTGAAATACAGCATATCACATATATCGCTTATTTCCCACTGCCATGAACCATTATTTTCTATCTGCCACATATAAACATCCTGTGACTGTGTGTTTGTAAGTGCGGCAAGCGGAAGAAACTCTTTTGTTGACCAGGTACCGCTGTTGGATACAGATATCCGCTTTGTTGAGAATGCAGAATTTTTGTCAAATCCTGCTTCTGAAAGGGTATATTCTTTCCAGTCAACCTCTCTCAGCCACGAGTTGTGTGGGATAAGCACCTTTATATTATCTGTAGGTGCTTCTATTCCGTTATCAAAACCAGTATATGCAAAAGATGAAATATATTCAAGTCCGACATTAACTGCGGAAATGTTTGTTACTGTAGTCCATGCTCGTACCGCAGAAATTCCTGTGTAGAACTGATAGTGGACAACTGCTTTAAGATTATCGCTTTGCAGTGTGAATTCAAGCAAATTACCATGTTCATTTTCAATGCAGCTATGAGAAACATATTTTAATTTTGTACTTTGTGAAGTTCCCGTATGCTTGCCGCCGTGATGGTCGTCAGGGTTTTCTCCGCATACGTGAATTTCTGCAATATTGCACCATTTTAGATTTTTATTTTTGCTTACGGGAGCATTCTTTGAAAAATGCTTTAAAGCTACCATATTGTTGTCGGTAATTTCAAATATCATCTGAATTCCATTCTGAGAAAAATCAAGTACCATAATATTTAAACCTTTCAGAAAAATACGTTAATTGCTTTTGTAACGTCATCTTTCATTGCTTTTATAGCTTCAACTTCTATATCGTGGAAGAAAGTTTTATCTCTAAGTGCAGAAATTGCCTGTCCGCCCGCTTTTGCCATATAAGTATAATAGTTTATTTTTCTTATACCGAGCTCAATTACCTTTTTGTAATCCTCAGGGCTGACACCGCTTCCGCCGTGCATTACAAGCGGAACTCCAACGAGCTTTTGGATTTTTTCAAGTCTGTCAAAATCAAGCTTTGGCTCGCTGAGGTAAATACCGTGAGCCGTGCCGAATGCACATGCAAGAGCATCTATACCTGTCTGCTCTACAAATATTTTTGCACTGTCAGGGTCAGTATAAATGCTTTCATCACTGCCGCCCGCGCCTGATTCTCTTGCACCCATAGATCCTATTTCAGCCTCTACCGATGCACCGTAACGTGCAGCAAGCTCTACTGTTATGCTTGTGTTTGCAAGGTTTATGCCTTCCTCATGAGCAGAACCGTCATACATTACTGATGTAAAACCGAGGTCAAGGCCTTTTTTTACATAGTCAAGATCCTCGCCGTGGTCAAGGTGTACACATACCGGTACTTTGGCTTTATCGGCAAATAACAGCATAACAGGTGCAATTTCATCCATTTTACATAAACCCATTTCCTCGTGCACCTGTGCATGCATAATTATAACAGGCTCGTTGAGTTCTTCAGCCGCAGATATAACAGCTTTCAGGCTTGTCATATTCGGGGTATTGAAAGAACCTATCGCACATTTGCGTGCCTGAGCTATCTTTAAAATTTCTTTAAGTGTAACTAACATAATTATTCCTCCGTAAATTCAAATTTCAGTCTGAATGTTTTTTCTTCATCAGGTTTGAGCATTTCAAGAATACCTTTCTGACGCATTATGCCACGGCCGTCAGGCTGACAGTTACCTGGTTCAATACCTAAAACGTATTCATATTCGCCCATCATTTTCCATTCCGTAAAATATTTCATTTCGGAAGTATCGTAACTCATTTTCAGTCCTTTCTTTATTACAGGATTGTATATTGAGATTTCCGCTGTGCCTGACATTGTGTGATAATAACACATTTCTTCATAGCCGTTCTGCGGTTTTTCGATTACTGTGCATTTATCCAGTCCTGTTGCCGCGTGGGCATTTCGGGGCGTTATTTCAGTTGACGGGATATTCAGAATTGTATTTTCATTGAGCAGTGGATAGCCGATGTTGCAGTGATACAGTATCTGAACGGGTGTTTCGGATGAACCAATGTTTTTTACTTTGTCAGTTATATACATTTCATTCTTAAACAGAGGCAGTGTATACTCACGCTCTAAAATAAGATGATGTGAAAACAGTGATGCATCACGTATTTTCGCTTTTATATGTATATCACTTTCATCAATCCAATATAAAATATTTTCGCAGGGGATATGTGAAACTGTTCCGTGTAGCGGAAGCTCCTGACCGTCATCACAGCAGGGACTGCCTACGAAGGTAAGTCCGCAGGTGGTTAAAAATCCGGCAGTGAACGATTTAAGAAAGCCTGCACCTTTATTATCATAGTATTTTGGTGAAACATATCCGCAGGGGGCAAAGTATCCGTAGTTATCACCCTTGAATGTCACTCTTGAAAGGTCTGCACAGCGATCAGCAGAAATTGTTATTTCAAGTCCGCTACCGTTACGTACCTCAATCAACTTCATTCCGTCACCTTTGCCGCCGGATAGAACCATTTCTTCTACTCCGTAAATCTGATTTTCGTGTCCGATATATTTTTTCATCTTATATCCTCCGTAATATCCTTAACTGAAGTATATATTTTTTTGTATGCACTATATAATCTGCTGTATTCTTTTGAATTGTCTGCGTTCGGGTAAAATGTCCTGTTCTCTTTAACAAAATATTTTTTTGCTTCATCAAGACTTTCGTATACACCGACAGCAACACCTGCAAGCATACACGTTCCGCAAGCCCCGACCTCTTTAGCATCAAGTGATGTCACGGGTTTATTAAGTATATCCGCTTTTATCTGAAGCCATACTTCACTTGCGGCACCTCCGCCTGTTGCATACAGTCTTTGCGGATTTATCCCGAAACGCTCAAGCTGTTCGATATTAATCATAATCTCATAGGTAACACCCTCCATTAATGCTTTATACAAATCGGAATTTGTATGCTCAAGGGTAAGACCTATAATAGCCGCTTTTGAATTGCTGTCCATATACGGTGTTGCCGCACCTGCAAAATGCGGCATAATGAGTATTCCTGTAGGTTTATCAGATACCGAATTATCAAGCTCAGCATATGATTTTTCAGCTGAAATTTTATCACGGTACCATTTCAGAGCCGCACCGCCTGTAAACGAGAATGCATAGCATACATACGTATCTTCGGAAATATACGGTACTACACTGTAGCCCTTTTCGTACAGCTCTGTGTTTTCGGGAATTGAACTGAAAACGGGCGTTATACATTCAACCGTACCTGTACCGTCTACAGACTGACCGGGCGAAAGAACTCCGGCACCTACTGCAGAGGCTACCTGGTCATGAGAACCGTTTACAATTTTAACTTTCTTTTTTAAACCCAGCTTTTCAGAAAGCTCAGGCGTTATACAGCCTGCAATATTAAACGCTGCAACAGGCATGGAGAATAAATCCTTATCAATTCCGGCGGCGTTAAAAATCTCATCGCTCCAGCATTTTTTACGGATATCAAAAGCCATAGTACGAGCAGCAAGTGAATAGTCTATACACGCATTTTTTGTGAGCATATATACTATATAATCCTCCATAAGCAGTATACGCTTTATTTTTGCATATATTTGCGGATGATTATTTTTTATCCACATAACCTTTGGTAAGCTGTACATCGGATGCGGCTTTGTGCCAGAAATTTCGATTATTTTTTTTTCGCCTAATGCGTTGCAGAGTGTCTGACATTCTTCTGCACCTCTTGGATCGGTATACAGCATAGACGGAAGCAGTACATTGTCATTTTCATCAAGTACCGTAAAGGTCTCGCCAAAGGTTGTTATGCCTATAACATCAATATCACATTTTTCAGCTGTATTACGTATAACCGCACATACTGAACTGAATATATATTCAGCATTAATCTCGTGTTCTCCGTTTTTCCGGCTTATTTCATATTCTTTATATGAACTGTATATAAATTTTCCTTTTTCATCGTAAGCGGTGAGCTTACAGCCTGTAGTTCCTACATCAAGTCCGCCTATTATCATTGCTTAGCCCTCAATACTTACAACATCATAACCGAGATAATACTTGAATGCTTCTTCAAGTATATTCTTCACGTGACCGTTTGCTACTGTTGTGTGATGCTTGAAGCCTCCTCTTGCAAGCTTTATAAGCTTATCCTGAAGATTATAAATTTTAGCTACACCCCCACATCCGAAGAATGCATCTTCTATATTGTCATCTGTAAACTCGCCTTCACTAAAATAAATGGTTATTTTTCCGTTTTCAGTTTTACAGTTTGAATAGGTCATAGGGAATGAAGCTATTCTACCTTCATTTGTACCCCAGCCACTGCCCGGATCACCTTTATCAAACATTTTATGCGTTGTAACCGTTCCTTTGCCTGCCATAAGCTTCTGTGCTGTAGAACCGCAGTGGAAAAGTATAACCTTATCCGGGTCGTCTCCATAGTTGTTGTTCCAGTCAAGACAAGCGGCAGGTCCTTCGGTTGCAAGTGACAATGCACGCATTGTAATTGCTGAACACATATCAATTTCACAGGAGGCAGTTATACCCCTGTCATTGAGTTCACTGATAAGTACGCAAGGGCATACACGCAGATATGTTTCCATCTCGTTCCAGCATCTTAATGCGATAGCGTCAAGATGATATGTATCAATATATTCGTCAATAACCACGCTGATTTTTGAAAGCATTATCTTTTTATCTTCAGGAACATTTGTAAAATCAGAATAGTTTTCAAGTACAACCTTTTTAGCAAGCACCTTTTCGTCGTTATCAGCTTTAGCACGTACAAACTCAAACAGCTCTGAAAGATCGAAGCTTTCTACGTTTATTCCGTAACGTTGCATTGTAATCTCGTCAAATCTGACTGTTTTAAATGCAGTTGTTCTTGCACCTATGCAACCAATTGTAAAACGCTTCATACCGTTTACTACACGGCACACTCCTGCAAAATCGTGAAGATTTTGTGCGAATGCCTCTGAGAGGGGATGAACAACGTGCGGTGTCATTACTGTGTACGGAACTCTGTACTGTTCAAAAACATCTGTTACCGAGAACTTTCCGCAGTAAGCATCTCTGCGGTGTTGGAAATCCATTTTACCGATTTCATCCGGGTATGCCTGCATAAGAATAGGAACGCCCGCATCCTGAAGAGCGGCAATAGCTCCGTTTTCGTCTACGAATATAGGCATACATAAAATTACGCCGTCATATTCTCCCTTGTGTCCTTCAAGCCACTTAGCATAAAGTCTGCCTTCGTCACGGGTTTCTACTGCACCATAGCGTGTAGCATCCTTATCCATCATAATGTAATCGTATCCGGCATCAGTAACTGCCTTAACCATATCTTCACGTGCACCTTCAATAAGCTCGGCAGGCATAAAGCCACGGTTGCCAAAATAAAGAGCAAATGTTTGTTTTTTCATAAATAATCCTCCGATCAATAATTTTATATCTTGATTTTATCAGAAAACGTGATATAATTATAGATACTATTATACGAAAAAACTGTAAAAACATCCGCAAGGGGGAATATTTATGCCGTTAATGTTTGAAGATAAAGAGCTTATGGAGCTTATGGAGGATTTCTATATTCTTACAGGTATGAAGATTGCTTTATTTGATGAGACTTGTAATGAGCTTATCTCATATCCGTCAAATAAAGAAAATTTCTGCTCGTGTATGCGTGAAAATCCTGAATTTGCCGCTAAATGCCGAAACAGTGATACTATATCGTTTAAGAAATGCGAAAAAACGAAAATGCTTAATATATATGTCTGTCATGCCGGACTTATCGAGGCCACAGCACCTATCATGGAAAACGGCAGAATAATAGGCTATATGATGTTCGGTCAGATAACTGACAACAAAAACAGGTCGGAGTTTTTGCAGTCTATGAGAGAGCTGTGTGACAAGTTTAATCCGGAAAATTTGCCTGACAAGCTTATAAATAAAATAAAATACAGGAGCAGCCGTCAGATTCTTGCGGCTTCAAAGATACTTGATGCCTGCACAGGATATATTCAGTTAAAGGATTTGGTACGGCTTTCTGATAAAAACTTTGTTACAACTGTTGAAAGATTTATTGATGAACATATAAATGAAGAAATAACAGTTAAAAGACTTTGTGATGAATTTAATGTCGGACGTACAACCTTGTATAAGCTTACCTCGGAACGTACAGAAGGGGGCATTGCTGCATTTATTAAAAATAAACGCCTTGAAAAAGCAAGATATCTTATAAGAAAAACAGATATGTCAATAAGTGAAATATCCGACTCCGTAGGCTTTTCTGACTATAATTATTTTGTACGTGAATTTAAGAAAAAATACGGTGTTTCATCAAAAGCATACAGGAAACAGACGAAGAGTGCAAACTAAGTTGTTTTATATTTCAGAATATGTTGCACTGATAAACAAAAACTGGACACGAGGGCAATGTCATTAAGTTAAGAATGACAACAAAGAATCAAGTTTAGAAATAAGCTTGGTTCTTTTTCTTTTTGTAATATTTTTTGACTTTTTTTCAAAAAAACACTTGACAAATCGCACATTTTGTGCGGTTCACATTAACTAATACCATTAGTTAATGTGAACCAATGTAATTAGAAGTATATTTACTTTCGATTACAGGAGGTACATATTATGTGCAATTTTTCAAATAAGGTTAGAAACAAACTTTTTTCTATCATTTCAAAAATGAACAATATTTCATGGCTTTTTGTAAACAATCCGGGACATGATTTCACTCGAAAAAGTCCACTATCATTTGACACTATGCTAAAACTTATGATTTCTATGGAAGGACAAAGTATTCATAAAGAACTATACAATTTTATGGGTTTTAAAACTGATACGCCTTCTGCATCAGCTTTTGTTCAGCAACGTGGTAAGATTGATGTTTTTGCTTTTGAATTTCTATTTAAAGAATTTTCTCAATCATTTAAATCAACAAGAATGCTCAATGGTTATGAACTGTTAGCTGTTGATGGTTCTGACATACATACACCAACTAATGCAAATGATCCTGATTCGTATTTTCAAACAGCACCTGAATCAAAAGGATATAATTTGTTCCATTTGAATGCTTTGTATAATTTACTTGATAAAAGATATGTTGATGCAATTATTCAACCACGTCGTATGTTTAATGAGCACAGAGCATTATGTGATATGGTTTCTTGAGTCTTTCTACTAAATTTTGAGCAGAAAATCTATTCACATCGGTTGCGACATACCTTAGAATTGTTGCAGCAATTTCTTTTACCACAAAAGTAAAATTTTCTTTAATAACTCGATATGCAAAAATAGCAAATGGGTCATATGCTTCAACATCGCTGTCAAAAACTTTTGAAGCCATCTTTTTTAATATAGCTTCTTCATTTTGAGCATTTTCATGGAATTTAATACACTTTTCAAAATTCACTGATAGTTGTCCTGCATCTGCATATCTATATGCCGCATCACTATTTGTGGCTTTCTCGGAAACATTTCTGAATATATGATGCGAATTCATAGGTTGCGCTGTCATTATAAAATTAATAATTCTTCCCAAAGAATATACATCACTACGCTTGTCACCATCTTTTAATAGCATGAATTGTTCTGGTGCACAATATGAATAATTTGATTGAACTTTTCTGGATTATATCTTACTAACTCACTAACCTTAACTGTTCAGAATAACATTTCTCATTTATACTTGCATATAAAAAACCGAGGATAAATACCCTCGGTTTTTAAAGCTTTTATGATTTTTTAAAATCAATCAGCGTACTTGTCTTCCTTGCTCCATGCATAGAACTTTCTGATGTCAGCACCAACCTTTTCAAGTTCATGCTCTGCCTTTAAGTTTCTTGTAGCAATGAAGTGTGCTCTACCGTTGTTGTTTTCAGCAATCCATTTTGAAGCAAATGTACCATCCTGAATTTCTTCAAGAACCTTCTTCATTTCCTTCTTGGTTTCTTCTGTAACAAGTCTCTTACCTGTCTCATAGTCACCATACTCAGCTGTATCTGAGATTGAGTATCTCATCTTGCCGAAGCCGCCTGCATAGATAAGGTCTACAATAAGCTTCATTTCGTGGATACACTCAAAGTAAGCGTTTCTTGGGTCATAGCCTGCTTCAACAAGTGTTTCAAAACCTGCCTGCATCAAAGCTGTAACACCACCGCAAAGAACTGCCTGTTCACCGAATAGGTCAGTTTCAGTCTCGCACTGGAATGTTGTCTCAAGGATAGCAGCTCTTGCACCGCCGATACCTGCACCATAAGCCAAAGCCAAATCTCTTGCCTTACCTGTTGCGTCCTGTTCAACTGCTACAAGACAAGGAACGCCCTTGCCCTCAACGTACTCTGAACGAACTGTGTGACCAGGTCCCTTAGGAGCGATCATTGTTACGTCAACGCCTGCAGGAGGAACAATCTGCTTGAAGTGAATGTTGAAGCCGTGAGCGAACATAAGCATGTTACCTTCTTCAAGGTTTGGCTCAATGTCGTTCTTGTATATAGCAGCCTGTCTCTCATCAGGTGTAAGAATCATGATGATATCTGCCTTCTTTGCAGCTTCTGCTGTTTCGTATACAGGAATTCCGTAAGCTTCTGCACTTGCACGTCTTGCACTGTTTGCTCTAAGACCTACAATTACGTCAACTCCGCTGTCCTTCAGGTTCATTGCGTGAGCGTGTCCCTGTGAACCGAAACCGATTATTGCAACTGTCTTGCCCTGAAGAAGCTTTAAGTCGCAATCTCCTTCATAAAATACTCTTGCTTCATGGTCTAATGCTTTTGCCATTTTAAATTACCTCTTTCTTATATTAAAATTTTTTTATTAACTGTTTTTTTCAAGCTTCAGGATATTTGAGCCTCTCTCTAAGGCTGTCATACCTGTTCTTGCGATTTCTTCAATACCATAGTTTCCTATCATTTCAAGGAATGCGTCAATCTTAGCGTCGTTTCCCGTAAGCTCGACTGTCATTGTATTTGAAGAAATATCTATTATCTTCGCACGGAAGATATTTGCAATTTCAATAACCTCGCTTCTTGTCTTAGGTGAAACACGTACCTTACACAGGATAAGACCTCTCTTTACCATTTCACTTGCGGCAAGAGTCTTAATCTTGATAACCTCCATAAGCTTTGAAAGCTGCTTTGATACCTGCTCAACTGTCAGCAAATCGCCCATAACCTCAATCGTTATACGTGATACACTGTCATCGGTGGTTGTACCAACTGAAAGCGAGTTTATGTTGAATCCTCTTCGGCTGAAAAGTCCTACTACTCTTGAAAGTACACCCGGATTATTTTCAACCAGAACTGAAAGTGTATATTTTTCCATAATTACTGACCGCCTTTCTTTGGAAGTCTGTCCTCATTAAGAGCATCACCTGTAGGCTCAAACGGATTGACATCAATAACAAGCAGATATGAACCCTCTGCACTCATAAGTGCGTCTATACCCTTTTCAATTTCGCTGTTTTCGCTGATTGTTGAATTAGGTATTCCGTAAGCGTCTGCAAGCTTGTTAAAGTCAGGACTGCCCTCAATCGTTACTGCCTGATAATTTGACTTATAAAGCAGATACTGATGCTCATGCACCATTCCAAGACGTCTGTTTCTGAACAATACCATCTTTACAGGAAGATTCCACTGACACATAGTACCAAGCTCAGGTAAATCCATCTGGAATGAACCGTCACCCATTACGGCAATAACAGGCTTATCAACTATTGCAGATGCACCTATTGCCGCAGGAAGTCCGTAACCCATCGTTCCAAAGCCGCCTGATGTCAAGAAGTTTCTTGGTGACTTGAAGTTAAAATAGTTCGATGTCCATATCTGGTTCTGTCCAACCTCAGTTGAAACAAAAACATCTGAATTTGTCTTTTCTGAAAGCTTCTTTAAGAAATACTTCGGATTTACAAAGCCTGTATCAGCTGTTTCAAGCTCACGCACTGAGGTGTTTCTTATTTCCTCAGCTGTGCTTATCCATTCATCGCTTGTCTTATAGTCTGAAACAAGCGGAGTAAGCTGTTCAAGAACATCCTTAATATCGCCTACTACAGGAATATCAGGAACTACGTTCTTGCCGATTTCTGCCGGGTCAACATCAATATGAACAATTTTTCTGTTGCTCTTAAAGCCATTTGCATGAGCAACACTTCTATCGCCAAGTCTTGAACCCATAACGATTACAAGGTCAGCACGGTTCATAACACGGTTTGCACCTCTTAATCCGTGCGAACCAATCATACCATAATACTTATGACTATCACAAGGAAGAACACCTATACCCATCATCGTTGAAACAACAGGAATACCTGTAATATCAATAAACTTTCTGAATTCCTCTACCGCATCAGAGATAACAACTCCACCGCCGGCAAGTATAACAGGCTGCTTTGCTTCCTTAATTGCATCAGCAACCTTTTTAATCTGTGATTCGTTTGCTTTACCAATAAGCTTGTAGCCTCTGATGTTTATTTCCTGAGGCTCATCAGGATAATCAAATTCCTGCTTTAATAAATCCATCGGGAAGTCAATAAGTACAGGACCGGGTCTGCCTGTTCCTGCAATATGGAATGCTTCATCAACAACCTTAGGTATGTCAAGTCCGTCTTTTATAAGATAGCTGTGCTTTGTAAAAGATAGTGTTGCACCTGTAATGTCAACCTCCTGGAAAGCATCCTTACCTATCAAAGCAGTTCCTACCTGACCTGTAAGTGCAACCATAGGAATCGAATCCATATACGCCGTTGCTATACCTGTTATAAGGTTTGTAGCACCCGGACCTGATGTTGCAGTACATACGCCGACTGTATTTGTGGCACGTGCATAGCCTGCTGCCATATGTGCGGCACCCTGCTCATTTCTTGTTAAAATATGCTTGATTGAAGAAAAGGACATTCTGTCTATAATCGGACAGTTTGCTGCACCGGGGTATCCGAATACCGTTTTAACTCCGTTTTTCTCCAAAGTTTTAATAACCATTTCTGCACCGGTTAATTTCAAAAAAACTCCTCCTTTATCTTTTTATTTTCCGTTATTGTTTTACGGAAGTCTTATCATCTTTATATAAAGGATGACTTTATAAATCCCAAACGTTACTCAGGACTTTTTCCTCATTATGCTTTACATTATGAGATTATTGTTATACCATTCTATTTTATCAGCCAAAAGTCATATTGTCAACACCCTTTTTTTAGAATTGTCATTGTTTATATTAATATTTCTTTATCGGGCGATTTTTTGTTTGTTTTTGTCAATGGAAAAACAAAAAAGGGCATTGTGTTATGCGCTTAAAAAATCACAATCATGCCCGATAATCAAACATTTCATTTGCAACGTAAAATGAGTTTGATTGAAGGTATTATTGTGATTTTTAATTCATCATCCCATTTTTAATATCAAATATAACCAAATTTCAAAAAATTTCCATTTTTTTGAAAAAAGCTCTTGACATATTTTCCAATATATGGTAATATTATTGCATAAAAGGAAAAAATTTACATTTTTTAAAACAAAAAGTACATATTAGGAGGATTTCAAAAATGAACAGAAAAATTTCAGTAGTAACAGCGGATGACAATGTAGAATTTTCAAAAGAACTGGCAGAGTTTCTAAAATCACAGGATGACATTGATTTTAAAGCCGCAGCATATGACGGAGCAGAGGCAGTAGAGCTTATAAAAGAAACCGAGCCTGACGTAGTTGTATTGGACATGGTAATGCCAAAGCTTGACGGATTGGGAGTTTTAAGAAGAATAAAATCATTGGAATTAAATAAAAAGCCAAAAATAATCATGTTTTCCGTTGCTGCGGTAGACAGAAACGTGGAAATGGCAATAAACAGCGGTGCAGATTATTTTCTTTCCAAGCCACAGCCATTTGAGGCAGTGCATGATGTAATAAAAAGCCTTGCAGAAACGCTCTCCGCAGGGTCTGTTACAGTAAAATCGCCTGAGGTTGAAGTGGATTTAGAGGCACTCGTTACAGAATGTATTCACGAGCTTGGCGTTCCTGCACATATTAAAGGTTACCAGTACATTAGAACAGCCATTATGATGGTTGTTCAGGATATGGATATGCTTAACTTCATCACAAAACGGCTATATCCTGAAATCGCAAAATCCTACGGCACAACATCAAGCAGAGTAGAGAGAGCCATCCGTCATTCAATAGAGGTTGCATGGTCAAGAGGCAAGCCCGAGGTCATGAACGATATTTTCGGTTATACAATCCATACAGGCAAGGGTAAGCCTACAAATTCAGAATTTATCGCAATGGTTGCTGACAGAATAAGATTACAGATAAAATAAATAAAAAGCTGTGACCACTCCACAAGAGTTGTCACAGCTTTATTTTTATTCTTTTCCGTCCCAGCAATATGTGCAAAGCTTGCACTTATCTAAGCCTATTGCCTTAACTATTCCCTCAAGTGATTGGAATTCAAGGGATTTAAAGTTCAGCTTTTCACAAATAACTTTTCTTAAATTCTTACCTCTTTCGGTTGACGAATCACTGTATTCATCAAGGTGATTAAAGCCTTCCTCACCTTCAATTTCCATTATTGTTTTTCTTGTTATAAGCTCCATCGGGTTCTTGGAACGAGAAAAATTCAGATACTTACAAGGATACATAAGCGGAGGACAAGCTGAACGCATATGTACCTCATTCGCACCGTTATCGTACAGGAAGTCAACAGTTTCCTTCAGCTGAGTTCCTCTTACGATTGAGTCATCAACAAACAACAGATTTTTGTCTGTTATCAAATCATGGATAGGAATTTGCTTCATTTTAGCAATCTTATTTCTGTCGTCCTGATGAGTAGGAGTAAAGCTTCTTGCCCATGTAGGAGTATATTTTATAAACGGTCTTGCAAACGGGATACCGCTTTTGTTTGCATATCCTATCGCATGAGGAGTTCCCGAATCAGGAACACCGCTTACATACTGAACGTTTTTAGCATTACCTACCTCTTTATCATTTTCTGCCATAATCTCACCGTTACGGCAACGCATAACCTCTACATTAACACCTTCATATGTTGATGTAGGATAACCATAATACGACCAAAGAAATGCACATATTTTCATTTCCTTTCCCGGCTCTGCAAGCTGAGTTATACTGTCAGCCGTAAGCTCAACAATTTCGCCCGGTCCAAGCTCCTTAACAATCTCATAGCCAAGCTTCTGTGCCGCAAACGACTCAAATGTCACACAGTAGCCGTCCTCGCATTTTCCTATAAGCACAGGCAAACGTCCTAATCGGTCACGTGCAGTTATGATGGAACCGTCATTTTTTAATATAAGTATAGAAGCAGTTCCTTCGATAGATTCCTGTGCAAATTTAATTCCTTCGGCAAAATTGTCTTTTTGACTTATTAATGATGCTATAATTTCAGTCGAGTTAACAGCACCACCTGTCATCGCATCAAAATGACCGTGAGTAGACGACAAATATTTATCAATCAGCTCGTCAGCATTGTTGATAAGACCTATAACACATATAGCATATATTCCAAGGTTTGAACGGATAAGCATAGGCTGCGGATCATAATCACTTATACATCCGATTGCAGAGTGCCCCTGCATTTCTTCAAATACATGATCAAATTTCGTTCTGAACGGAGAATTTTCAATATTATGAATCTCCCTTTGTAATCCGATTTTTTCATCATACGCCGCCATTCCGCCTCGGCGTGTTCCCAAATGTGAATGATAGTCAGTTCCGAAAAAAACGTCTGATATTGCATCATGCCTGCATACAGTTCCGAAAAAACCTCCCATAATAATACCTCCAGTTGTTAAGCTTTTTTCATATTTTTATTATATCATCATTAAAAATATTAGTCAAGAAATAATAAATAATATTGTCAAATTGCAAGAAAAAATATATATAAATTTGTAATTTTAAGTGTTTTAATACCCGAAATTCATTTATATAAGCTTCTCTAATCGCTCCCAAAGCCCTGGATTTACCTTTTTAAGATTTACAGGCTTAAAATCCTTATCCACAAATCCATGCTTTGTGATTCCCGTAGTCGCAAGAGTATTATCACTCAAACGGTAAACCTCATATGCAAATTCACAGCGTGCCACCGATAATTTTTCAAGACGGCACGTTATCATAACTTCATCCTCGTATTTTAAACCGCAGATATATTTTGCCCCTGTTTCAGTAAGCGGAAGCAGAATCCCTTGCTGTTCCATTTCACTGTAGCTTATACCTGTGCTTTTTATAAAATCAGTTCTTGCCACTTCAAACCACGGATAATAGCGTGAATGATGTACTATTCCCATCATATCGGTTTCCGCATAGCGTACTGTCAGATAGCTTTTACTTATATACGCCATAAATACACCTCTTAAATATTATCTATATTTTCAGTACCCGAATAAACATATCCGTTTCCTGCATCCATAGTAACTGTTGTGCCGCTCTTTAATGTTTTTGTTGCTCCTATCGCTCCGGTTATTACAGGTATATCAAGTGCAACCGCAAGTATTCCTGCATTGTTTGCTTCTCCCATTTCCTCTGTAACAATTCCCGAAGCCTTTTTCAATAGCGGAATCATATCCTTTGTGATTTCCTTTGCAACAACAATATCTCCGTCAACAAAATCACGTTCAAGCGTTTCTGCATCATCTGCCACGCATACATTGGCAGTTTTATGAAGATTTGTAATACCTGTTCCGCTTACAAGAATATGTCCAACAAGATGAACCTTCATTATGTTGGTTGTTCCTGCAACACCCATAGGTGCTCCGCCTGTTATTACAACAAGGTCGCCGTTCTTTACAAGACCTGTCTCAAGAGCCTTTTCAACTGCATGCTCAAATAATTCGTCAGTATTGCTTCTTTCCTCACTGCTTACTGGAACAACACCCCATGAAAGCATAAGCTGTCTTGTTGCCTTTTCCGAAATTGTAGGAGCAATTATCGGGCATGACGGACGGAATCTCGATAGCTGTCTTGCTGTTCCGCCCGATACAGTCAATGCAATTATCGCAGATGCATGTAAATCATGTGCAGTTGTACAGGTTGCGTGACCTATCGCATTTGTGACATCCATATTACTGTTAAAGTCCATCTTTTCAAGACGCTTTACATAGTCAATGTCGGTTTCTGTGCTTTCAGCTATCAAAGCCATTGTTTTTACGGCTTCAATCGGATATTTGCCGATTGCTGTTTCACCTGAGAGCATGATAGCACTCGTTCCGTCGTATATAGCATTGGCAACGTCCGTTACCTCCGCTCTTGTAGGACGTGGGTTTCTTATCATTGAATCGAGCATCTGAGTTGCAGTAATTACAACCTTGCCTGCACGGTATGTCTTTTTGATAAGCTCCTTCTGGATTGCGGGAAGTGCCTGCATATCAATTTCAACACCCATATCACCTCTTGCGACCATTATTCCGTCCGATACCTTTATGATAGAATCTATATTTTCAACGCCTTCGGCATTTTCTATCTTTGAAATTATCTTTATATTCTTTCCGTTGTTTTTTTCAAGTATGGACTTTATCTCCATAACATCCTCTGCTGTTCTTACAAACGATGCCGCAATAAAATCCACATCCTGTGCTATACCAAACAGAATATCCGCTCTGTCCTTATCGCTCATATATGGCATTGATAAGGAAATGTTCGGGACATTAACGCCTTTTCTGTCTGAAACCTGACCACCGTTTTTAACCTCGCATATTATTTTATTGCTTCTTATACTCAAAACCTCAAGCTCAATAAGACCGTCATCTATCAGGATTTTAGTACCCGCCGTAACATCCTTCGGTAAATCAGCGTACGTTATTGAAACCTGCTTTTCATCACCCTCAACATCATCCGTACAAAGAACAAACTGCTGTCCTTTTTTCAGTTGAACCTTTCCTTCCTTGAAGGTTTTAAGTCTTATTTCAGGGCCTTTTGTATCAAGAAGTATTGCCACAGGCTTGTCAACCTCTTCACGTGCTGCTTTTATTTTGTTTATCGTTTCAAGCGCTCCCTCATGTGTTCCGTGGGAGAAATTAATTCTCGCAACATCCATGCCGGCTTTCATAAGCTCCTTCAACATTTCCGTCGAATCAGCCGCAGGGCCCATTGTACATACTATTTTTGTCTTTCTCATATTAAATCCCTCTTTCACTGTGGGGTAGTGTCAAGTTGACACCCCGTTTTATATATTTTAACTATCGTTAAAACCTTAATTTTTCGAGGTTTTTGAATATTTTTGCATAAAAATATAGCAATAACCTCCTTTTTGCTGTATAATTGAGTTGCGTCCTACAATTAAATAACCAGTCAAAAAGGAGCTATTGCTATGAACTCAATTATAACATATTTACTTGTACAAAATCAATATCTTTTACAAATTATTTCTTATCTTTGTAACTTTATTTGCAAATTTATACCTTTAAAGCAGTTCATTTTTGACGATTCTAACTCACCCGACTACCAAAAATTTAAAACTGACAAGCTTCCTGTTATCAAAAAATTTGAAAAG
>JAZSPM010000224.1:0-25210 GCA_045537455.1 Candidatus Ornithomonoglobus sp.
AGAAGTTACCGATGCGAAAGGAGGGCAATAATGGTGCAAGTAGAAAATAAAAGAGCAAAAGTTTTAGCGGAAGAGATATGTAGATTTTGTACAATAGAAAAGCTGACAATAAATGATATATTATCAGCTTTAGATATTGTATTAGAAAAATACTGTGCAGATGCAACTATTTAGTGTGCCAGTCGCTGAGACAATGAGCACAGCCATCGTTGTGCTTTTTGCCGTCAGAATAGGGATACTGTAAGGCTTCGTGAAGATAGTCAAAGTATCTTTTGTGTTCGTCTGCCATGCTATAAGTCATACATTCAGTATGATAATAAACAAACAGCAATAAAGCCGAAAAACTAAATAATAAAGAAAGGAGGGAAACAGAGTGAATGATGAAAAAAAAGAAGCATCTATCCAAGAGATGTCCTTAAAAATTGTATCAAAGTCAGTACATCTCTTGGATGATATGCCAAATAATGAATTTCTTAAAAATGCACCTATTGTACTTGAAATGTGTATTAAGTATATGAATACATTTTAATCTAAGCCTAATTCCGATTTTGAAATTATACGAACTTTATGAGAGGAAGTACCATGATATACTTTTTTAATCTTTGGTAAAAATTCTTTGTAAGCTTGTACGATAGCTTCGGGAGTATTTTCAATATTAGATTTTTGAATTAAAGCTATAGTTAAATCGTGTACAATCTGATTTGTTTCCATATAATCACCTCACTTTCTATGGCGATTATAGCACAGCAGGAAAAATAAGTCAAGAAAGGAGTGAGAGAAAATGTATAAAGAACATCAAAAAAATAAGAAACCGTTCACTGTGTGGTTACAAAGCTATTTAGCAAGGCTAAACGACAGGAAACATTATAAAAAGCATTTACCTGAGGTAATAAGAGGTCTTCAATCTTGTGCGACAGATTTAAGTTTTAAGTGTGATAGAATGACTGGAATCGCAAATGGAGCCATGCGGCTTTCGGTTGTAGCACTAATCATTTCTATAATGGCGCTAATCAGCAAAATAATGTAATTATAGAAATAATAATAGCAACAATAGATAATGCAGTTGAGGTAAGGACAGGTATCCAAAAGTGCAGTTCATTATAAAATTTGGCAGCGAAATAATCATAACCTTTTGTTGTGATTGATATTGTATCAATAAAACAAATTTCTGATATATCTGAAAAGTGTATATTTATAAATTCTTTATCATGTAAAATGGAAAGTAATATTATTAAATTGTCTCTTGATGAAACAGAAGAAAACCTATCCTCAAAGTTTTCGGGTCTATAAATGTAGCCGGCATTATTAAGTGGAGTTTCAAGGATAACTTTAAGAACTTTTTCTTGGTTTTTTATGGATAGTTCAGGATTTGGTAGTTTATTTTTGAACAGAATAATCACTCCTTCGGGATTGATTGTATCATAAATAAGGAAAAATGTCAAGAAAGGAGGGAAATGCAATGAATAAAGAGTCTACAAACACAAGCCCAATTCCAAGAATAAGAGGAATAAAGCAAGCGGCAGCAGAATTAAAGCAAGCTGATCCGAATACGCCGATAAAGGAAAAGACATTAAGGCGGTTAGTGCTTTCAGGCAGTATACCAAGTATCAGAATAGGCGGTAGATATTATATTAATATGGACGTACTTAATGAATATCTGACAAACGGTATTGAGCTTGTCCCGGAACCGCAGGACTACGGGGTAATCAGAGCGATAAAAGAAGCATAACCGAAGCTACAAAACTTCACAGGCTCACAAGAGCCGCCCTGAAACCGAAAAATTGTTGTTGTAATGCGAAATCTCCCAAGAAATAAATTATACATATCGTGGTTTAATATTTTGCCCTATAGATTGCTGTAGGGGTGTTTAGTGAATTTATCAGAAGGGCGGTTCCTGTGGGTCTGTGAAATGAGGAAAGAGAGGTGAATCAGATGTTAGAGGTGATTACAGAAGCTCTGTATGTCGGGCTGTTTGTCGGAATAATGGCAGTGATGAATCAGCATGTAAATATAACAAAAACACAGGCTAAACGGCGTGCAGAGCGAAAGAAGGAGCTTGCACGCCATGAAATGGATACGTGCTGTGATATGGTGTACAGGCTGTACCGCAGCGAGCAATGCAAGACTAACCGGCAGACGATAACTGTTAAAGGTGTATTTGCCGGAGAGCTTGCGGAAATACTTTCAGAATAAGAAAAACGACAGTTATAAAAACTGCCGAATTTCAAAAAACACTATCTATATTATAACATAAAATCGAAGAAATGTCAAGATAGGAGAAAAACAATGGAAAAAATAAAAGGATGTTTTGACTGCAAGGATATGAAATGCAGCGAAAACAAGGGAATATGTACAAAATATTCGGTTGTCGTCATGAAAGGACGATGTCCGACAGAGGACTATTTAGTATGTTTGGAGGTTTCGAAGAAATGATACAAAATATACATATCGAAAAATTACACGAGCACCCTGACAATCCGAGAAAGAATGTCGGGGACGTGACGGAGCTTGCGGAAAGCATAAAGCAAAGCGGAATATTGCAAAATCTGACAGTCGTTCCGGCAACAGGATATAATTACGGAGATTATACAGTTATTATCGGTCACAGGCGTTTGGCAGCAGCCAAGCAGGCAGGGCTTTTAGAAGTACCGTGTGCAGTGATTGAAATGAGCTATAAGGAACAGCTTGCAACAATGCTGTCAGAGAATATGCAAAGAACAGACCTGACGATATACGAACAGGCTCAGGGGATGCAGATGATGCTCGATTTGGGCGAAACCTTGGAGGACGTATCAGAGAAAACAGGGCTGTCACAGTCTACTGTTCGCAGACGTGTAAGGCTCTTAAAGCTTGACGCTGATAAATTTAAAGAATGTGAGGCAAGACAAGTCAGTATGACTGAGTATGACAAGCTTTTTGAGATTGAGGATGCAGAGCTTCGCAACGGTTTACTTGAATACATAGGTACAAGTGTTTTTGACAGTAAGCTATTTCAGGCTAAGAATACCGAAAAGCGTAACGCAGAAAGAAAAGCAATCATAGAAGAATTATGTAAGTTCGCAGAAGAAACAAGCAGTACGACCGGCAAAAGGTACTGCGGTTATGTATGGAAAGTGGAAGATATTGACGGTCTTACAGAGATAAAGGAAGTAGATTATTTCTACAGAGCAGATAATTACGGCATTGCGCTGTACAGGAGCTATACAGCTGAAGAACAGGAGCAAATAAGAAAAAAAGACGAGGTGGATAAAGAAGCAGATGCTTTTAATGAGAAAAAGGGACAGCTTGCTGCGCTGCGTGAACGCTTCTTTAATTCAAGACAGGACTTTGTTATGGACTGTATAATTGACAGAGAAAAAATAGCGAAGATTGCAGCAGATACTTTTATAAGCGATTGGACTAACGGCACAAATCTGAGTATAATCGAGGAGCTAACAGGCGAAAAGATAACCGCTGATGATGAATACAGAAGCGTTCCTCTTCCGGATATGTACAAGCCTATGATTGAAGAGGATTCAGAACGAATGCTTTTATATGCTGCATATGCACATACAAGAGACAACAAAGGGAACGGCTATCATTCATCGTATGACTGTAAACATACAAAAAACGAAAGCCTTGACAGAATATACGGTTACCTTGAATTATTGGGTTATGAAATGTCAGACGAAGAAAAGGCGTACCGTGAAGGTTATCATGAGATTTATGGATAGAGAGGAAGGATAGAAATGATTTCAAGTAACAATTTTTATTCTGCTGTTGCCTGTATGGAGGATGACAGATTAGGGAGCTATCCTGAGGAAGAGGAAGCTCCGGTAATGTGTCCTGAATGCGGAGCAGAGGCAGAATGCCTGTATTACATAAAAGGCGACATGACAGTTATCGGCTGTAATGAGTGTGTAGGAGTGGATGAGTTATGAAGGAGTTTGAAAATGGTGTACACTTCTACGGAAAATATAAAGCGGAAATCGAAATATCATTTCCTGAAGATGAAATCTGCTGCCGGTACTGCAAATACTGTTTTTCTGAGAAAGAATTAGGGCGGTATCGGTGTAGACTTACAAACGAGTTGATATACAACCCTTATGTAATAGGGGTTGTGGGCGAGGAATGTCCAATAAATTTTAATTAAAAGGAGATAAAGAAAAATGGCATTAATAGCAAAACAAGGAACAGGAGCGAATATAGCTCCGCTTGAAGAGGGTATTTATACGGGAGTGTGTTCGTGGCTTATTGATTTAGGTGAACAGATGAACAAGCAGTTTAATAAAATATCACATAAGATAATGCTTATATGGGATATTGCAGGCGAAAAGATAACGATAAACGGCGATGAACTGAACCGTACCGTCAACCGAGAATATTCACTAAGCCTGCATGAGAAATCGGGCTTACGCAAGGACTTGCAGGCGTGGAGAGGTAAAGCATTCAGTGCAGAAGAATTAGAGGGCTTTAATTTAGTAAATATCTTAGGTAAGCCATGTCAGATACAGATAATACATGAGGAAAAAGATGGACATAAATATGCGAGGATAGGCGGTATTATGGCGATGTCAAAGGGAATGACTATGCCGGAAGGAGAATATCCGTCATACATATTTGACCTTACAGAAAAGGAAACATGGCAGAATTTCAGGAAACTTCCTGAATGGATACAGAAAAAGATTAAGGAAGCGGAAAATTATGAAGCAAGTCAGTTTGCGGAATATCAGCGTATGGATGAGGGCTTTATGCCGTTAGAGGATGGCGATGATGAAGACTTACCGTTTTAAATTAAGAAAGGAGACCTATGGCAGCAGGAATACCGTGGTTTCCGTTTGATGTGCATTTAGACGACAAATTTGAACTAATCGAAGCAGAATTCGGCTTGACAGGGTTTGCGGTAATCGTTAAGCTTCTCCAAAGAATATACGGAGGGCAAGGTTATTACTGTGAATGGACAAACGACGTGGCATTGTTGTTCAGCAAGAGTATGGGCTTGGGTGGCAATGTTGTGTCCGAAATATTGAGTGCTGCGATTAGGAGAGGTATATTTGACAAAGATATTTATGATAAGTACCGTGTTCTGACATCGAAAGGGATTCAGAAACGGTACTTTGAGGCAGTCAGCCGCCGTGTAAATGTTGAAGCCAAAAAAGAGTACCTCTTAGTTAAGCTCGACCAAAAATTCAAAAATGTAAACATTTTGAGCGAAAATGTAAACATTTTTGATGAAAATGTATGCAGAAACGGAACAAAGAAAACTAAAGAAAACTATAGTATAGTAGAGAATACTACAGTAGAGAATACAGGCGATGCTGTCGCTGTTCAAAAAATTATTGATGTGTATCAGAATAATATTGCTCCGATAGTGCCGATAGTTGCAGATGATATAACATTTTGGCTTGAAAAGGTTAATGCAGATGTTATAGAGTGGGCTATAAAAGAAGCTGTAAAGCATAATGCAAGGAGTTGGAAATATATATCAGGCATATTAAACAATCACTTCAATGAAGGACGGACAACGCTCGCACAGATTAACAGTACAAAGAGAGCATATAAATCAAATTCGCATAATCTGAATGTCTATGAAGATAATACGGGTTTTGACTATGACAGCATAGAAAAGATTATGCAGGAGAAATATGATAAGGAGTAAACCAAAATGATATATTTTACAGTATACGGTGAACCAAAGGGCAAAGGGCGCCCGAGGTTCAGCCGGAATGGACATACATATACGCCTGAAACTACGGCAAACTATGAAAATCTTGTAAAGCTTGAATTTGAACGTCAGTGCAGTAAAAGGTATGAAAAAGGCGAACAGCTCAGAATGGTGATACAGGCACATTTCGGAATACCGAAAAGCACGCCAAAGAAACAGCGTGAAGCGATGCTTGCAAGAGCAATAAGACCGACAAAGAAGCCTGATGCGGACAATATATTAAAGATTGTAGCTGACAGTCTGAACGGTTTGGCTTATCATGATGATGCACAGCTTGTATATGCCGAGGTAGAAAAGTATTACAGCGATGAGCCGAGAGTATCGGTACAGATTGAGCAGCTGCAGGAGGTACAGAAATGAAACTAAAGAATTGCTTTGCATATACAGTAACAGCCAATGGCGAAAGCTGTACGGCATTGAAAAAAATGGAGTGCATGAAGAAAGGCAAGGTATGCCCGTTCTTCAGACTGAGAAGTGAGGTTCAAACAGAAAGGCAGGAACAGGAAGTTTAACAACAACACATCCCCGTTCCGTATGAGCTGCCGTAAAATATAGCATTAAAACATAAAAAATAATTCACTAATTATATTTATACACATTATATACCATTGAAATTTTTGGGACGTGGAGGTGGTTGCGGTGAAAAAAATAGTATCAGTAATGGCATAGTTTCATAAACCCATATACACGAATTTCGTAATACAAAAATCCAATCAATTTAAGTATATGGCAGTTCCTACGGGACGGGGAAAGAAAGGAAGATGGGAAGAATGGATAAAGAAACGGCTTTATACAAAGCAAGGCTATATCACGATAAGGCAGTAACAAGTCAAATTTTAGAGGATTTATATGTTATGGTTAGAACCATTATTGGAGATTATAGACTTGAAATCAAGCATAACAAAGATGGATTTGATACATACCCAAGTTGTAAGCATTGGGAAAAGGAATATTGCAGAAGCAAGAAAAAGAAATATTGCGGTTATTTACACGGCAGGGGATATGTTTGGTATGGTGATAGCGAAATAGAAATCTATTGCAATATCATCGCTTCTATTGTGGGAAATAAAATGTATTTTCCATACAGTTCATTGCCACGGGATATGAGAAAGGAAGATGAGGGGAAATGAAAAAAGAAACAGACCCTATGGAAACCTTTGATATGGGTTATCACGAATTTGCAAAAGAGCAACACAAAAAGCGGGTTGCAGACAACCCGAACAGAATACAATATGCGATTGAGAAATTTGAAAAGCATAATATTGAATATGTTTTGAAGAACGAACAGACGGGGCATTTTCATTGTCGAAGAAAATCCGATGATAAGCTGTTTCAGTTTTATGCAGGAACAGGAAAGATTATGAGGTATGACAAAGCAAGAGGCATTCACGCATTGATTAGAATGCTTGATGATGTGAGAAAGGAAGATGAGGGGAAATGAGTTATAGCAGTTTGTATGTGATAAAAAAAGATTTTACGGGTGAACTTGTAGCCGATTATAAAAATAGTTGGTTGTTTTCGCCTATGGTATGGAGTGTTTTATGCGAAAAGTATATACCGAGAGATATACAAACTCCGTATGGATATAAAAAGAGCATAATTACTGATTTTAACGGTGAGCTTCATAAAAAATTGAACAACAAAGTTAATAATTGTGAAAATACACCTGACAGAATTTGTTGGGAAATGAGCAATCAGCAAATTTTCTTTACCAAAGACAAGAAATGTATTGCAGACGACATAAAGAAATTTGTTGAACAAAATAAGCAATACGACAAATCGGAAGAAGATAATATATCTCCAATGGAAAGAGAACATATTATAGAGCGATTTAATGAAATTGCGGAACATATTCTTGAAATTGATGAAAACAAAGATCCGTATTTTGTATTTAAAAATAACAGCGTTGATGATGGTGTTGAATATTGGTTTAGAGAATATGATGAGGAAACCGAAGAATATATAACAAAATCTCTTGATAAATGGGATAAAATACTTGCTGAATTTGTTGTAATTGAAAACGGCACAATAACAAAATTTATACACAATCTTGACTTCTTTGCCGACCACCCAACCGAAAAAGGCGGTGAGGGGTGATGGCTGAATGGATTAGTGTTAAAGACAGATTGCCTAAAAATAATCTTGCAAGGGTTTTGGTGTTTCTGAAAGATGATGAATTTACAAAACCTATTGGCTTTAACAAAATTGATACAGATAGGTGTATTGATGGCAAATGGGTAAGATGGGGAGAACACGTTACACATTGGATGATGTTACCACCACCACGCACACCAAAAGAAAGAGAAGGGGAGAAGTGAGCGTACAGAATTGCAGTACTTGTAGAAATTGGGAAGTTTGCAAAGGGACGATGCGAGTCGGCGTTAATTGTTATAAGCCGACAAAAGAAGAAATTATACGCCAAGAATTGATGAAAAGTCCAAAAATTCAAGCGGAATTTTCAAAAATGATAGATTTGATAATCCCTTGTGTTGCAAATGTAGCAAAGGCGATTATTGACGAATTGCTGAATATTGTTTCAAAAATCGAGGATTAAGGCGGTGATTAAATGACAGAAAATACACAGCACTGCTTTGACCGCATAACGAACGAGCTGTTAGGCAAGGACTTTTACATAGATAGCCCGTTAGGTGGGAATCAGGCAAGGCAGTACATAACAAGGGAGATTATAAAGAAATACGGACGTAGGGCAAGGAACAGGTATAAGCGTGAAATAAAGCTATACAAGGCAATTATACTTGTGCTTGTGGCTGTAAGCGTAATATCCGCAAGCATATCAATCTACTGTATATCTGACAGGGTAGAACTTACAAACAGGATAGCGGAACAGCGTGAGGATATAGAGCGATATAAAAGTGAGCTTGCACAAACAGACAGATAGAACAGGAGGTATCGGAATGTCAAAAAAGGATTTATCTCTGCAAAAGTATGGGATAAGCAAACGAAGGTACAGAGAGCTGCATAATCATTGCTTGCAGTATGAAGAATTCAAGAAAAATGAGAATACGAAACACTTTGCAATACGAATAGAAGAAACGGCAAGAGAGGCAGATGCAAGCTTGCAGGAATACATATTAAAAAGCGTAACTCAGGATATTCCATTCAGATACATGAACGTACCGGCAGGGATAAATCAGTTTTATGCGGCAAGGCGTAACTTCTATATCATGTTATCACAAAAGATGATTAAATAAGCGTAAATGCGCTTATTTTTTTGCTTTCAAAATTGGTGACTCTGACCCCCAATTATTGTTATAGAATAAATATAAGAAATAAAAAAATGAAAAATTACACATTTTTACACAAAATTAAAAGAGGTGAGAGTGGTGAATAAAACAAAAGAAACGGCATTAAATCTAATGCTTGATGGCAGTTATACAATGCAAGAAATTGCCGACTATGTGAAGAAAACGCGAAAAACACTATATAACTGGCTTGAAAATGATACAGAATTCAAAGAAGAATACGAACGCAGACAGAATGATATGTCACGAATGGCAAGGGCAAGAATATCCCTGTTAGCTTCAAAGGCGATAGACAGAGCCGATAAGATTCTTGAGAACAGTAAAAATGACGTTGCGGCGGCATCGGTTATAAAAGATGTTCTTGACCGTGCAGGATATGGTACTGATAATATAGTGCATCTTTCAGCAGATGCTCCTGTGCAGATAATAAACGATATTCCAAAAACAAACGGAAGTGATAGGAATGCCGGCTCTGACTGACATTATAGCGCCGTCGTTCTATGAGCTGTTTTATGATATATCAGAGGACAGGCATACTCATTATTGGCTTAAGGGCGGAAGAGGTTCGACAAAATCATCTTTTGTATCTGTAATGATAATACTTGGTATCATGCAAAACATATCAGCAAATGCGGTCGTAATACGAAAAGTGGGCTTATATTTAAAGGATTCGGTTTATGAACAGCTTGTATGGGCGATTGATAAGCTCGGAGTGACAGAATACTGGCAGTGCAAGCTAAGTCCCTTGGAGCTTATCTACATTCCTACAGGGCAAAAGATACTGTTCAGAGGAGCAGATAAACCGCAAAAATTAAAATCAACAAAGGTACGCAAAGGATATATACGTTATGTGTGGTATGAGGAATGTGCTGAGTTTGCCGGGATAGAGGAGATAAGAACAATTAATCAGTCACTGATGAGAGGTGGAGAAACATTCAACGTTTTTTATACATACAATCCGCCTAAATCACAAAGGAATTGGGTTAATGCAGAGGTTTTGGTGCCGCAAAAAAGCAAGCTTGTTCATCACAGCACATACTTAGATGTGCCGTCTGAATGGTTGGGGTCAGAGTTTTTCAGAGAAGCCGAACACTTGAAAAAGACAAAAGAGGAAAGCTACAGGCATGAATATCTTGGAGAGGTAACAGGCACAGGCGGTACTGTATTTACAAACATAAGTCTGACCGAAATTACAGATAACGCAATAAAGTCATTCGACAAAATAAAGCAAGGTATTGACTTTGGATATGCATCAGACCCGTTTGTATATATAACAGGACATTACGAACCGAAATATAAACGCTTATATTTGTTTGATGAAATATATAAGGTCGGGCTTTCGAACGAAAAGGCGGCGGAAATGATAAAGAAACGCAGTTGCTACAGGCAAAGCATTATATGTGATAGTGCAGAACCGAAATCAATAGCACAGTTAAGGGATTTAGGGCTGTCAGTCAGAGGAGCGAAGAAGGGACCTGACAGTATAAATTACGGAATTAAATTCTTGCAGAGTCTTGAAGAAATTATAATAGATCCTGTACGTTGCCCGAAAACGGCAGAGGAATTTTATAATTATGAGCTTGAGCCTGACGGTAATGACGGCTTTAAGGATAATTACCCGGACAAAAATAATCATACTATAGATGCAGTGCGATATGCATTAGAGGATGAAATGAATAATAAAAAAATCAGAATTATTTCAAGGAGTGAATGGGATATATGAGAATAGATGAAAGTACAATAGCAAACGGAATAACGACAGAGCTTCTTTCGGAGCTTATAACAAAGCACAGCGGAAGTATCAACCGTTTTGCAAAAATGCAGAATTACTACAAAGGAAATCATTCGATACAGAATCGTCTAAGAGAGAATAAAACTACGGCAAATAATAAAATAGTCTGCAATCATGCAAAGTATATTGTTGATATGGGGCAGAGCTATCTGACAGGAAACCCTGTAACATATACCGCATCGGAAGGGTATGACATTGAGGCGGTTAAGGATTCATATCTTGAACAGGACATATCAAGCCTTGACAGTGAGCTTGTAAAGCATATGAATATCTACGGCAGAGCGTATGAGCTTGTATATGCCGACAGTGAGGCAAAGCCAAAGAGTGTATATATTTCACCTGAGCAAGCGTTTGTTGTATACAGTCAGACGGCAGATAAAAGACCGTTATTCGGTGTGTATTACTATAAACGTTACGATATATATGGCACGTGTACAGGTGTAGTCTGTAATGTGTATGACAATGCCAACGCATACACGTACGAGAGCAGACAGGAAAGCTTTTTATCAATGGAGCAGACAGAGACAGAGCCGCATTATTTTGGCAATGTTCCCTTGATTGAGTATCAGAATAATAATGAACGTCAGGGAGACTTTGAACAGCTTATACCGCTTATAGATGCGTATAATCTGTTATGCTCCGACAGAGTGAATGATAAGGAACAGTTTGTAAATTCATTTTTGTTTCTCAGTGGTGTTGAGGTTGATTCTGAACAGGCAAAGAAGCTCAAAGAGGAGCGTATACTTATGGGCTATGAGGGTAGTGATGCGAGGTATCTTTCAAAGGTAATGACGGAAAGTGACATAAAGATATTGCGTGACGATTTAAAGGACGATATACACCGTTTTTCGATGGTGCCTGACTTATCAGATGAAAGCTTTGGCAATAATTTGTCAGGCGTTGCAATAAAGTATAAGCTTTTGGGCTTTGAACAGCAGATAAAGAACAAAGAGCGTTATTTTGCAAAAGGCTTAAAGGAGCGTTTCAGGCTTTATAACCATTATCTTGCTATAAAGAACAGTATGGGCCTTGTGCCGGTTCACCGTATAGATGTAATATTTACATACAATCTTCCTGCGAACGAGCTTGAGATTTCGCAAATGATTGCGAATCTGCAGAATATTGTAAGTAATGAAACACTGCTTGAAAGAATCCCGTTTGTAAGTGATGCAAAGGAAGAAGCAGAGATGATAAAGCAAGAACAGGAGAACGGATACCGCAGAAGAATTGAAGGTATAAGCGATTTGGCAAGCGGAGGCGGATATTGATATGAACATCTATGTTGAGGGCATATCTGATGTGCAGGGAATGCTTAAAAATTTTACATCTGAATTAACCGAAAAGCTTTCAAGAGGTGTTGCACAAGGTGGTAAGTTTGTTGAAGGTGATGCACGTTCGTTAGCTCCTGTTGATACGGGACATTTAAGACGTTCAATTCATGCACATACCGAGGGGTTGCGGTGCGAAGTGGGAGCGGGGGCACATTATGCAGTGTATGTTTGCTTGGGTACTTATAAAATGCGTGCTCAGCCCTTTCTCGTACCCGCACTTGTGAATAATAAAGAAAATATTTTGCAGAAAATAAAAGAGAATTTGAAATAGTTTAAAGGCACATCAAAGCGGTGTGCCTGTTTGTTTGAAAAAAATTCAGAAAAATAAAAACTTTTTTACAAAAAGGGGTTGACATATACTAATTAGTATGGTATAATAGTATCATAGAGAGGAGGTGAAAGGGTGATTGAGTTAATTACAAGAATAGCCGAAATGATAAAAGAAGTCGCTTTAGCTGTCGGAGCAATACTTCTGATAATCAAATCGGCTAACCAAAAGGGGGATAAATAAAATCCCCCACCCTTCGGGGTGTCTTTATTATAACACAATCATCAAAAAAATGCAAGTATTAAATTTAATTGCAAGTATTATTTCAATGACTGCAAGCATAATTGTTTTAATTGCAGTAATTCGTTGGAAAAAGTAGGGGGTGACAAGTCCTGAATGCTAAAGAGAGATACAATAAAAATAATTATACTCAATATACTTTTGTGCTAAACAAGGTAAAAGATAAAGAGTTGATTGAGGAAATTCAAAATGTATCAGAAAATGAAAAAAAATCAAAAGCAGAAGTTATAAGGCAAATGCTTTATGACAGAAGAAAGTAAAAGAGTAGGTTTCCCACTGACCAAAGCGTAAACCTACTCTATCAAAACAATACCCAAAGGGAATTGCATATATGTATTATAGCAGATTTCTCCGAGGGTGTCAAGAATTAAGGAGGAATTTATAATGGAAAACAGATTAACATTTACACTAAGTGAAAAACAATACGTTTCAAAGCCTTTTGATTTTGAAGCAATGTGTATTATAAATGACGCACATAATGACGAGAGTATAAAAGGTCCGTTTAATATGTGTCGTGAGGGTGTAAATTATATGTTTGAGGGAACAGAAGCAGCACAAGAAGTTATTGAGGCACTTGATGTAAGTGAAAGAACTCGGTTATGTATGAAACTTTGGGGTTTTTACATGATGACTTTAAGCAAGGTGGTGAAGGCATGAGCAAGAGCTTTAAAAAGGACTTGACGGGTCAGCGGTTCGGTAGGCTTACGGTGATTGAGTTTGTGCCGACTGATAAAAAATCAAGCTATTGGAAATGTAAGTGCGATTGTGGGAGTTTAACAACTGTAAGGGCGGATGCTCTTTTGGAAAGTAAAACTTTATCCTGTGGCTGTATAAAAAAAGAACAAGGTAGAAAAAATCTAACAAAGCATCATTCGCATTTGCAAAGTGGCAAACGTATTTATCATGAATGGCAAAATATAAAAGCAAGATGTTTAAACACTAATAATAAAAGTTATTATCGTTATGGCGGACGGGGCATAACCATTTGTGATGAATGGAAAGATGATTTTCAAGCATTTTATGATTGGGCAATGTCGCATGGATATAAAGATGATTTGACAATAGACCGTATAGACAATAACAAAGGATATAATCCTGAAAATTGTAGATGGGTTGATTTAATGGCACAAAATAGAAACAGACGTAGTAATGTTATGGTTGAATACAACGGGCAAAAGATTTGTCTTACAGATGCGGCTAAATTGTCGGGGATAGCCCCAAAAACTGCGTTAAGAAGGTACAAAGCAGGTGATAGAGGAGACCGACTATTTCGACCTGTAAGGAAATAAATTATAAAAAAATGCACGTCATAGGACGTGCTTTTTTATTAGCAAAATCAGTGACCGAGACCCCCGACTTATATTGTAATATAGTGATATAAAAGAGTAAAGGCGGCGGTTAAATGAAAAGCTCAGAATATTGGGAAGAAGCGGCGCTTCGGCGTGAGATAGCTATTCAGGACGGAGCGACATCAACAGCAGAGGAAATATTAAAGTTGTACGATGAGGCTCTTGCTGACATTGAAGATGAAATATATCGCATAAAACAAAATTTTCAGCGACGTTTTGGAATCGATAATGAAACAGCCACATTCTTTTTGACTCAGGCACAACAAGACGAAAATTTGAAAAGCCTTATTGAAGCTCTTGAATCTGCACCGAATGAACAAGCTCGACGTGATATACTTGAATACATAAATCGTGATGGGCTTTCTGTGCGTGCGTATGCGGCACGTACGGAGCGGTATGAAGCTGTTAAACAAAGTATATATGCAAGAATGAAAAAGCTTGCAGTAAGCGAAACTGCATTGCTTGGGACAGCGTTAAGGCAAGTATATAAAGAAGGCTATTACGGAGTAATGGACGACACTGCAAAGGGTTTGAATTTTGGTATCAATTTTGCAATGCTTAATGATGATGCAATAGATGAAGCGATAAATGTAAAGTGGCATGGTGCAAGGTTTTCGGAAAGGATATGGAAAAATACGGATAGGCTTGCAGTAGAGGCTCAGAAGCTTGTAACGAAGGCTTTGATGTCAGGTGAAAGCCTTGACAAAACTGCAAGGAAGCTTTCTGAAAAGTTTGAGGTTGAAAAGTATAATGCTGTAACTCTTGTAAGAACCGAAACAACTCATATCCATGCTATGGCGGATTTAAAGGCTTATGAAGAGTTGGAGATTGAAGAGTATAAATATCTTGCAACGCTTGATTATGTGACGTGTGAGAAATGTCAGGCGCATGACGGAATGATATATAAGCTGTCAGAAGCAAGGGAGGGCGTGAACTATCCTACTATGCATCCACGTTGTCGCTGTACAACAACAATGAATATGGACTACAGCAAGCGAGGTGCAAGGAATCCCATAACAGGCAAAAGCGAGCTTGTGGATGGAAATGTTACATATAGCGAATGGGTAAAGAACATGACACCCGAACAGCGTTCAGACTTGGAGTTGTCGCGTAAAAAGGACAGCAGCAGGACAGCAGATAAGCTTCAGCATGAAAAGTATAAAAAGGTTCTTGGGACAAAGGAAGTACCAAGAGGCTTTAAAGAATTTCAGGAGCTTAAATATACAAATCCTGATAAGTGGAATGAACTGAAATCATTATACAGTAGCAAGATAAAGCTTGACAAATCTGCGGAAAGTGGTATAATAAATTTAACAACAGCAAACGGAATAAACATAACAGGTTTGTCGCAGCATTTAAAAGACAGGGCGAAAGAACGCACAGTATCAGATGAGGAAATGATAGATGCATTGATAAATCCTATCCACACAGGAAATGTGAAAGTTGATGAGCATAATCGGAAAAGTCAAAGATTTATCGGCAAAGATGCTACAGTAAATGTAAATCCTGATACAGGGGTTATTACGACGACATGGAGAACGGGAAAAAGCACTAAAAAAAGATATGGAGATGAAACGAAGTGAAACGAAAATACAATGTATTAAGTGCCGAGCAAATAGAATTTTTGCAACAGGCTGAAATAAATGTTGATGTTGAACCAGACGAATTAATGGAAGCAGTAGGTGATTATTTGACTTTACGATGCTTGGATGAAAATTATAATCCTAATACGGAAGGTATAATGTGTGAGGAAATATTAGATATTCTTGCAGATATATAAGTTTAAAGAGTATATTAAACTTAAAAATGCTTTGAGAAATCAGAGCGGTTTTTTCATGCACGTCTTCGGACGTGCTTTTTTTATTGCAAAAATTGGTGACTACGACCCCCAACTTTTATTTTATAATACAATTACAGGCAAAATTAAAATCCTGAAAATAAAATTATGGAGGTCATAAAATGGCAGAAGAAACGAATGTAACTACCGGCGGCGGTACAGGCGTTACTGCAGATACACAGTCAGCAGCATCAACTGATACAGCAAACGGGCAGGCACAGAACGAGAGAACCTACACGCAAGCAGAGTTCAAATCTTTATCTGACAAAATGGTATCAAAAGCCCTTGAAACAGCTAAAGCGAATTGGGAAAAAGGGCTTAAAGAAAGGCTTCAAAACGAAAGAGATGAAGCAGCACGTCTTGCAACTTTATCAGCCGAAGAAAGGGCAAAAGAAGAATTTGAGAATGAAGTTAAAGCCTTTAAGGCGGATAAAGCAAAGCATGATGCCGAACGTCTGCAATTTGAGTGTGCAAAACAGCTTGGTGAAGCAAAGCTCCCTGTATCCTTCGCAGAGCTTTTAACGGGTAAGGATGCAGAAACAACAAAATCCAATATCGAGGCCTTCAAAACAGAGTATGACAAAGCTGTTCAGGCGGAGGTCGAGCAACGCATGAAGGGGAAAGCTCCGGCGATGGGACAAAACATGACATCAGATCCATTCCTGAAAGGCTTTGGAAAATAAAAAAAGAAAGGAAGTATAAAAAATGGCAATCAATTATGCAAGTAAGTATTCGTCTGTAATAGACGAAAGGTTTAAGCTTGGAGCAGTAACAGCTCCGGCAATCAACAACGATTATGACTTTGTGGGTGCAAAGACGGTTAATGTATATTCAATCCCGACAGCAACCATGAACGACTACACAAGAACAGGTGCAAACCGTTACGGTACTCCTGAGGAGTTAGAAAACACAGTTCAGGAAATGACACTGACACGTGACAGGAGTTTTACATTCAGTATCGACAGAGGTAATTTTGATGATACAATGATGGCAAATTCTGCAGGTGCAGCACTTCAGAGACAGCTTGACGAGGAGGTTATACCTGAGCTTGATATTTACCGTATAAGTGCAATGTGTGCAGCAGAAGGTGTTACAGCATCAGCGGCAACTGCTGTTACTAAGGAAAATGCATACGAAGCATTCCTTGACGGTACAACAGCACTGACAAACAACAAAGTACCAACAGCCGGAAGAGTGGCTTTTGTATCAGCTGCATTCTACAAGCTTATTAAGCTTGACGATACATTTATCAAGGCTTCTGACATGGCTCAGAATATGCTCCTCAAAGGTGCAGTAGGACAGATTGACGGTATTCCGCTTATTCTTGTTCCTGACAGTTATCTGCCTGAAAATGTAAGTTTTGTAATAACTCATTCTATGGCAACTGTTGCACCTGTTAAGCTTGCAGAATACAAGGTACATGATAATCCACCGGGAATTAACGGCTGGCTTGTTGAGGGACGTGTGTATTATGATGCATTTGTTTTAAAGAACAAGGCTAAAGCAATTTACGTTCATAAAACTGCCTAATTCCGGCTAAAATTCCGCATCTTGCTATCAAAACACCGAGGTCAGTATGCTTATACGGCACCTCGTTGCCTTGACAGTAATCTGCGAAATTTTTTCTCGGAATTAAATTTAATGAAATGAGGTACAGCAAATGAAATTAAAACGAGGTCAGGAAACCGTTGAATTAAAAAATCCTGTTCAGATTTCAGCATTTAAAGCGGCGGGGTGGACAGAAAAGCCAAAAGCTCCTGAAAAGGAAAAGCAGTCATGATGTATAGGGCAGAAATACTTGAAAATGTAAAAATGCTCTTAGGTATTGACAGTACAGAAAAGGACAAGCTTTTGAGTTTTCTTATAGAGGACACTGTTTCGGCTGTGCTGTCGTATTGCCGGATTGAGTTCCTGCCCGAAGCCCTGAAAGGAATTGTGGCTCAGATGGTTGTTAAAGGATACCGTCTTAACGGATACGGCTCAGAGGAAGTGCCGACAGATATTAAAAGCATATCAGAGGGCGATAGAAGCGTAACATTTGCAGAGCGTTCGGGTAACGGAATTATTGATAACTACAAATCACGTCTTGCTCCGTTTGTGAACAGAAAAGGAAAGGTACCGTCGGAGGTTGACAATGAGAACAGCATTTGAAAAAATTTTCTTTAATGATACCGTTGAGGTGATTGAACGAAAGGAAACAGGTGCATATAGCAAACAGGTTACAGAGAATGTACTCGTAAGCTTAAGAGCAGATATTCAGCCTGCTGTTTATAAAGATAATCTACTATTGAAACATTACGGATTATCTGCGGAATATGAAAAACATATGTACTATAACAGCTGTGAGCATATCAAGACAGGTAATTATGTCAGACATAACGGAGTATTGTACAGGATAGTTCATGCGTTTGAAAGACAAATGGGCGGAGAGTGTTTTCTGAAGGTGGTGGAAGATGATTGATGTTAATTTAGAGGCTGAAAAAAGCCTAATTAAAACGGGATTTAATATTGTTTTTCATCATCCAAAGGAAAAACAGGCATTGCCTTGTGTGAGCTTTTACACTTTGTCCGAGCAAGGAAGCTTTTCAAGTGACAACACAGAAACGATTCAAACAGGACGGATTCAGGTTGATGTGTGGACGAAAAAACCGCAGGATAGCGGCGAAATGGCAACAAAAATAAATAACATTATGATAAATGACGGTTGGGTAAGAGAGCTGTCGATGGATGTCCCGGATGACAGCGAAGTGTATCATAAAACTTTCAGATTTAGTAAAATATTTAATTTATAGGAGGAATAAAATATGGCAACAGCTATTAACAAAAAACCATTGCCTTCGATAGGCGTGGACAAGTACACATTTTTTAATGTAATATCAGATACAGCAGAGGGAGCTACATACGGAGAAGCATACTCTTTGCCGGGTATTGTCGAAATCGCACCGACAGATAACTCAGGTAATGAGGTGTTTGATGCTGATAATGGTGCATATGTAACAACAGCATATATTGAAAGCATTGGACATGAAATTACAAACGCAGATATTCCGCCTGAGGTTGATGCTATGTGGAGAGGGCTTGAACTTAAAAGCGGCGGCGTAGAAGTAGGAAACGACACAAAGACTGTCTACTTTGGTGTTGCATGGAGAATTATGAAATCAGATGGCACATACCGTTATTTCAGATGCTACAAGGGTTCTTATGCGTTTGCTTCAAATGTTGGCGGTAAGACAAAAGCTTCGTCAGGAGCGCCTGAAATGCAGACTGCAAAGGCTACTTACACAGCTGTGCAGCGTGATTTTGACAATAAGTATTATTGGTATATTGACGAGGCAAATCTGCCTGAGGGTGTTACAAGAGAGACTTTTGAGGAAAGCTTCTTCACGGACATGAGTTACTTCCCTGAAGCTACAGCATAAGGAGGATTGAATAATGCAGAGAGTATTGTCGTTCACGCTCGATAAAAAGCAGTATGTTTCAAAACCGTTTGATTTTGAAGCGTTTTGTATTGTCGATGAAAACCGTAACAGCGAGGATATTAAGGGCATATATAAATGTACTCAACCTGCTGTAAGTCATATGTTTGAAGGAACAGAGGCTACAGAAGATATTCTGAAACAGGTAGATATAAGTGCATCAGCAAATATGTGCCAAAATGTATGGAGCTGGTACGTTGAGGCTCTAAAAGAAGCAGGAAAAAACGAATAAACTCCGGCGGCAGCCAAACCGGCAGTATGAGGGATATGTATGCAGTCTTTTTCAGAATGCACGGAATGCTGCCGGATACAGTGGCAAAACAAAGCCCTGTATTGCTGTTTCGAATGTTAAACGCTCTTGATAGTGTGGAATCAGGGGTTGAAAAACAGGAAGTTCCGCAGGAGTGGAGTTTCTTTTACGGAGCATAAAAGGCACGTCTTCGGACGTGCCTTTTTCATAAAATCGGTGACTGTGACCCCCTATTTTTGTTTTACAATATAGTTAGTAAAGCAAAAAGGCAGGTGAGAATATGGCAGATGAAATTGGAAGTCTGAAAGTTGTGATAGAAGCAGAAGATCGTGCGAGCAATGTCATAAGCGGAATATCAGCGCAGATAGGAGGTCTTGGTTCGAAATCAACCACAGCAGCAAAGGGAGTTGAGGGACTAAGCTCAAAAACAAAAAAGAGTGCTGTATCGTTAAAATCAGTCGGTGACAGCCTTAATAATGTTACAAAGCCTTTGCAGTATGCGGCATTAGGTCTTACTGCGGCAGGAGTGGCATCTGCAAAGATGGCAATAGATTTTGAGGATTCGTTTGCCGGTGTAAGAAAGACCGTTGATGCAACGGATACTGAGTTTAAAAAGATAAAAGAGGATATAATTGCGTTATCTACGACCGGGATTAATGGACGTGGCGCAATACCTATGACGACAACAGAGCTGAATGAGTTGGCAGCTGCAGGCGGTCAGCTTGGCATTCAAAAGGAAAACCTTGTTGAGTTCGTAGAAACGATAGCACAGTTATCCTCTGCGACAAATTTGGCTGGTGAGGCTGGTGCTCAAACGTTAGCACAGTTTATGAATGTTGCGAATGTTCCGCAGGATAACATAGACCGTCTTGGTTCGGCTATAGTTGATTTAGGCAACAACTTTGCTACAAACGAAGCAAAAATTGCAGATATGGCAATGAATATAGGTGCAGTAAGTAATCAAATGGGAATATCTACACAGGATACCTTGGCTTATGCAACTGCACTGTCATCAATGGGTATAGAAGCTCAGGCAGGAGGAAGTGCTGTATCAAGAATTTTAATGGATATTCAGACGGCAGTTTCAGGCGGCGGTGAAGCGTTGAGTAAATTTGCGGACGTAAGCGGAAAGAGTGCAGATGAATTTGCGGCACAGTGGAAAAGTGATGCAAGCGGTGCATTTAAGGATTTTCTTGACGGGCTTTCCAAAACAGAGGATATAACAGCAACGTTGGCTGATTTGAATTTTAATAATATATATGATATTCAGGCACTTAGCAGATTTGCTTCAGAAAAGGGTATTGAAATTTTGACAGAGGCATTACAGCGTTCAAATACAGCCTGGGAAGAAAATACAGCACTTCAAGAAGAATTCGATAAAAAGAATGAAACTACAGCATCACAGTTAAAAAACACTAAAAATAATATTGCAGAAACGGCACGAAGCATAGGCGAAATAATGCTGCCAAGTATAGCAGATGCAAGCGGCGTTGTTTCTGATATTTCAAGAAAACTTGCAGGAATGAGCGATACCGGCAAAAAAACTCTTGTTGGTGTCTCGACAGGTGTTATTGCCCTTGGTGCTGCAAGCAAGATTGCGGCGACAGGACTATCAACTGTTGGAGGTGCTATTGAAGGCTGGGGCAAACTGAAAACAACTGCATCAACAGGAAGCAAGATTGCAACTGCTTTAACAGGCATCGGTAAGGTGGCAGGCCCTGCGGCTTTGGGTATTGCCGGTGTAACTGCAGCGACATTGGGAATGTACAAGGCAGCACAGGTATATGAGAATTATGTTGATGATTGGTCTCGAGGCGGCGAGGAAATAACAACTTCAGTAAGGACAAATATTGATGCGGTAAGAGAACTAAATGATTTACAATATGAGCTTAATGACTTGGATTTTAAAATCAATTCTGGCGACTTGGAAGGCGAGGATTTAAAGAACGCAAAGCAAAGGCTTGAGGAAATTAAAAAGATTTTAAATGAAAAATACAATCTTAATATAGATTGTGACACAACGCAACTGGATGAAGCTGTAGAAAAAGCAAAACAAATACAATATTTGGAAACAAAGCAAGGCGTAACAGAATTGCTCGACTACGGTAATAGCAAAAAGAAAGAGTTTGATGATGCACTCGAGGAAGAAAGTACCCACAAAGGTTATATCAAATCAATAGGCGAACAAATAAAAGCGACAGAAAACTTTAAGGGTGAATTACTGCTTTTAAAAGATGCCTACGACAAAGGAAAAATATCGCAAGACGAATTTTACAAAGGAATAAATGAATTAGCAGAAGCAACGGGAAATCCTAATTTTAAGAATACTCCGCTTCAAGCTTTATTGGAAGGCGACGGGATAGAGAAGTGGTCAAAAGACTTGAACGATAAATTAAAATCGAACGAGGGAGAATTGGCAACACTTCAAGCTACTATTGCAGAATATAAACAGTCAATGCAACAGTTAGCCGATGCGGGGTTATTTGAAATGGAAATGGGCGATATTGAAGAAGGATTATCGCACATTGAAACAGGAGTTAAAAATGCTGGTCTTAATGCTGATGAATATGCCCGGGCTGCTACTCTCATTCAACAAGGTCAAAAAGACCTTAATTCTGTATGGCAACAAGGAGGACAAACGCTTGATAACTATGTAAATCAATATGTATCCAATATGAAGCGGTTCGGAGCAGGTGCGGATGAAATTATAAAAGGCGCTGCTTTAATAAGAAATGGTTTTACGGATATTTCACAGGCGGCGTCGGCAGGTGCGTTAGAGGCTGTAAGTAAAGATGCTACAGAGCTTGCGAGAGCAATAGGAATGATACCTGACGGTAAAGTTGTCAAGATAAGTGCTACGGGTGATATTTCTGTTATTGATGAAGTGACAGGCAAAATAGAAAAAATTAAAAATGAAAATATCAGCGTCTCTGTGAATGCAGATGGAGACATCAGTATAATGGATTTAGCAACCGGAGAAATACAAAAGCTACGGGCGAATGGCGAAATAAATATACAAGTTAATGCTGAAGGAAATATCGAGGTTTTAAATGAGGCGGGGGAAAAAGTTGCGGAAATTGACGGTAAAACAGGCGAGGCATTAATAACCGCCGAGGATGAAGTTGCTCCGGTGGTAGAGAGTGCCAAACAAAGTATAGACAGTATAGAGGATAAGGAAGTTATTGTTAAAGTGACAATTCCGGAACCTGAAATTCCGGAAGTAACAATAAAGCCGACAGTAACACCGCCCGTAGTGCCTGCACCAGATCCGGAGCCTGTAATAAGCATAACACCGACTGTCGAACCATTTGAAGTGCCATCTGCAGAAGGAGAAGTTAATTATAAAGTAGGAGAGTCGCCGAAAACGGTTGATAATGCAAAAGGAATCGCTGACTTTGATTTGGGAAAACATCCCGAAAAAGCGCCGGATATTAAAGGAAAGTCAAATTATACAGGAATATTTCCAAAATCAGCACCTACAATTTACGGCAAAGTAATATATAAAGCAGTATACGAAAAAAAAGCCAAAGGTACACAAAATTTTGAGGGCGGTCTTGCAATGGTCAATGACCAAAAAGGCATTTCAGATCCGCGTGAGCTTATAATTGACAACGGACGTGCATTTATACCACAGGGCAGAGATGTTATTCTTCCATTGTCAAAGGGTGCAAAGGTATATACTGCATCTCAGACAAAGGCGATAATGGCAGGATTAGGCATACCTCATTATGCGGAAGGCAAGGAGAATTCTGATGCCTTTACAGCTGCAAGAGATGCGTGGACACATACAACGAGAATAAAAGCCGTAACACCAACCGAAGAGCTTGAAAAGTGGGTTGAATTATCAGGTCAGTTTAAGACAAATCTGAAAGATGCTGAAGATATTGAAGAAGAAATCTTCTCAGCGACCTTGAATGTGCGTGATGAGCTTAATGAATTGTCGGAAAGCTATATTATAGACCATGCTGAGATGAATGACTGGCAAAGTTGGGGCGATACTGCGATTGATGCGTTTAACCGTGTACGTGAGCGAGAAAACAGATACGTCGCGGAAGGCAAGGTTACAGCACGTGAATCAAACAATTTCCTCAAATCTCTTGGACAGGATATGTTTGATACAAGAATTGAAAATTCAAGAGCTTGGCTTGAACATGAAACAGAGTATAATAATCTTTCTGTCGAGGAATATATATCAGGGCTTGGCAGAATGAGAGATTACACCGAAGAATATTATAAAAACAATCTAATTACAGCAAAAACGTATTATACCACGTTGCAGGAACTTGAAGATATGGGCGTTGATAAAATACGCGAGGCAAATGACGAAGAAGTGCAAGCATATCTTAATTCGGCAAACGGTTGGTATGAGCAAAGAGAGCTTTACGAGGATTGGGACGCTTACAACGACAGCCCGCTGAAATATTACGAGCGTTTTATTAAGCAAATGGAAACTTTCTTCAAGGAAGGAAAAATCGGTTGGGATGAATATAATCAATATGTTATAGATAATAACATGAATATATATCGTGCTCAATTAGATTCTTATGGTGAAATGCTGACAGCGCAACAAGCTTATATTGATGATGTAAATGAAAGCTACAGCAAGATGATGCAAGATGAGGATAATAGATTCAGAGAATATGAGCTAAATCGTGACCTTGCCGAAGCAGCAAGAACAAGGTCGATATATGAAGGAGCAGTTACGCAAAGGGGAAAAGAAGTTTATCAGGATGCCGTTGAGAGTATAGAGCAGAACAACCACGAATGGGCAATGCTGAAATTGCAAAAAGAACAAGCTGAAACTGTCGGAGCTTTACGAGATGAGCTTGAACTAATAGAAAAGTATCAAAAACCGTTGTTAAATGAAATGAATCAGGCAGGGGTTGATATTTCGGCTCTTGCTCAGTCGATACAGACTAACGCTCCGGCTATGCAAAACCTTATAAAAGATCTGATAAAAGCGGTTAACAAATTGAATGTAAGTCCTTCTGTGGTTTATGGCGATACAAATTACACGATTACAGAGGCTGACGCATCTTTTGTAGGGCCACTGATGCAAAGAAGTGTAATAGCACTGTCTGGAAGATAAGGAGGTGAAATATGCGTAACGGAATAAGTTTCAAAAACAAACATTCATCTGAGTTCGATGCGACAATAAAAAGCCGAAGTCGTCCACTAATACCGGAAACAAAGAGTTATACATATGATGCGCCTCTTATGGATGGTGAATATGATATGACAGCATCAAATCCTTTTAACAGGGAGTTTTACAGAAGCAGAATATTTGAACTTAGTTTTCAGATAAATGCGGATAATTTAATTGAGCTTAACAGGAAGGCGGCGGCAATATCCGTATGGCTCAGCGGAAAAGGTAAGTTAATATTCGATGACACGAATGCAGTTGAATGGAATGCAAGATGTTCATCAAGCGTGTCATACACGCCTGAGCATAGAGGCAAAACGGCAATATTGTCAGTGTTTTTAAAAGCTGATGCAATAGGCACAGCGACATTCAACACCAACGACGGAATACATCTGAGTGATGCAATATCGCTTGATTCAGACATTCCGCTTGATTTTACGGAGTATTTTGTAAAACAACTTTCGTATGGGGAAAACACAGTACAGTTTGTGAATATG
>JAZSPM010000089.1:0-10607 GCA_045537455.1 Candidatus Ornithomonoglobus sp.
ACGAATTTGCTTTCTTTTTTGGAAAAATATGGTATAATGGTTTTTGTAAGACACAGTACCTAACAGACGGGCAACCGTCTACCCCCAAGAATGTCTTACACCTTCCACCACCGAGGGTGGGGGATTATGAAGGGGACTCAAATACCGTCCCCTTCACCCCTACTTTTAAATTGAATTAAAACACATACATAAAGGAGAAAATCCAATGCCAAGCATATTTAAAAAACACGATATATTAATCAATATTCCTTTAGAGGATATTGCCCCGAATAAATATCAGCCGCGTCAGTATTTTGACGATGAAAGTCTGAAAGAGCTGAAAAATTCAATACTTGAATTTGGCTTGCTTCAGCCCGTAACAGTCCGAAAATCCGGCATAGGCTATGAGCTTGTTGCAGGAGAAAGACGTTTCCGTGCGGCTCAGCTTGCCGGCTTAGACAGGATTCCCGCAATAGTCATAAAAACAGATGAAAAAAAGAGTGCAATCCTCTCGCTTCTTGAAAACCTGCAAAGAGAGGATTTAACATTCTTTGAGGTAGCACAAAGCTATGAAAGATTAATAAGAGAACAGGGCATGACTCAGAGCGAGGTTGCCGAAAAGCTCGGAAAAAGTCAGTCAAGCGTAGCAAACAAGCTTCGTCTGTTAAGATTATCACCGATGATAAAAAAGCTTATCAGGGACTACAACCTTACGGAACGTCATGCAAGGGCATTACTGAAGCTCCGAACCGAAGCAGAACAGTTTGAAGCAATAAAAAATATCTGCGTAAAATCCCTTTCTGTTGCGGAAACGGAAGCACTCATAAATGAAATGCTATCTCCCACTCCGGCAAAACAGAAAATCGAACAAAAAGGAAGCGGAAATCTTTCGTTCTTTAAGAACACTGTAAAAAAAGCCGTTGATATAATGAAAAAAGGCGGAATAGATGCCAACATGATTGAAACAGATTTTGAATGGGGAACAGAATATAAGATTTGCGTAAAAAAGGAAAAAGAGAGTGTTGAATAAACAAAGGGCGAACATAGTTCGCCCTTATATTTTTTTGCCTATGAAAATTTTATTAAGGTTCCTTAATTGTATTTTCTTTAAATTTTTTAATTCTTCATCTTCTATATTTATCAGAGTACAATTTATACACATTCCCATACCGTCAACACTGATATTTTTCAGTGTACACATACCCTCTTCTGAATAAATACATAAATTATTTGCACACCTCATTTGAATCCTCCTTGAAAATAAAAAAACGCACAGCCAAAGCCATGCGCCTAAAAATACATAGCTCCATTGCGCGAACAATAATATAATTCCGATATACTAACGAGTTACCATATAGAATTAGGAGTATATATTTTTAACGAAATATATACTCATTAGTATGTCCGGAATATTTATAAAAAAGTATCAAAAATAAGCCCCAAACGGCAATGGTAAAATATTATTGTTCGCAAATACAGTATAACACAATTTTGGGAATTTGTAAACAGAAAAATAAAAATTATTAAAATAATCAAAAAATATATTTATTTGGACTTCCTATTAAAATATACAAAAAACTTGTAATCTAAACGTAAAAAATTGGAAATAATCTAAAAAATGCTGAAAATACCTTGACTTAGCAAGGTATTTGTGTTAGAATTATAAACTGTATCATAGTCGGTAAAATTAGATACAATTAGCTGATTTTTTGATTTTCTGATAGTTATTCTATCATGATTATATGCAAAAATCAAGTATAAAATTCTGCATATTTTTAATATGCATTGAGTTTGTAGGATAAAAGGTTTTTGAATCAGAATCGGCGAACACTAAATTTAATGATGAGGTGAAATGATTAAATGGTGCATGAAGTACAGGAAGGAAAGAATACCCGTTTGAGCTATTCCAAAATTGATGAAGTTCTGGATATGCCAAATCTTATCGAGGTTCAGAAAAATTCCTACATGTGGTTCCTGGAGGAGGGCTTAAAGGAAGTATTCCACGACATCTCCCCAATCACAGACCACGCAGGAAAGCTCGTTCTTGAGTTCTTCGACTACAAGCTGGACTATAATTCAAAGTACAGCGTTGAGGAATGTAAGGAACGTGACGCTAAGTATGCAGCGCCTTTGAAGGTTAGCGTAAGACTTATCAATACCGAAACGGGAGAAATCAAGGAGCAGGAAATCTTCATGGGAGATTTTCCGCTGATGACAGAGCAGGGTACTTTTATAATTAACGGCGCTGAGCGTGTTATTGTCAGTCAGCTTACACGTTCACCGGGAATTTATTATGAGTTCCAGCGTGACAAAACAGGAAAACCCCTGTATGCTTCAACCGTAATCCCATACAGAGGAGCATGGCTGGAGTACGAAACCGATTCTAACGACGTATTTTCAGTACGTATTGACAGAACAAGAAAGCTGCCTGTAACAGTATTTTTAAGAGCAATGGGCTTAAGCTCAAATGCTGACATTTTAAATCTGTTCGGCGACGATGTAAAGCTTAATGCTACATTGGAAAAAGACCCGACCACAAACAAGGACGAGGGTCTGCTTGAAATATATAAGAGACTTCGCCCGGGCGAGCCTCTTAACGTAGAGAATGCGGAATCTCTGCTGTACAATATGTTCTTTGATCCTAAGCGTTACGACCTTGCAAAGGTTGGACGTTATAAGTTCAATACAAAGCTTGCAATATCGGCAAGAATCAAGGGTCATGTAAGTGCGGATACAGTTTGTGACCCAAGAACAGGCGAAGTCCTTGCAGAAGCAGGTCAGAAGATAACGGCAGATATGGCTGAAGCTATTGAGCGTGCAGGTGTTAACCTTGTTGAGGTTATCATTGACGAGCAGAGAGTAAGAGTATTCTCAAATAACATGGTTTACCTTTCAGAGTTCGTTGACTTTGACGTAACAGACTTAGGCTTTACAAAGGTAAGAAAAGACGTTCTTGATGAAATCCTTGCAGAGTACACAACTGAAGAGGAAATCAGAGAAGAGCTTGAATTAAGACGTGACGAGCTTTCACCTAAGCATATCACAAAGGACGATATGTTTGCATCGGTTAACTATTGCTTAAACCTTGCAATGGGTACAGGCTCAATAGATGATATAGACCATCTGGGCAACAGACGTTTAAGATGCGTCGGCGAATTATTGCAGAATCAGTTCAGAATCGGTCTTGCACGTATGGAAAGAACTGTACGTGAAAGAATGTCAACACAGGAAATGGAGATTATCACTCCGACATCACTTATAAATATAAGACCTGTAGCGGCAACGATAAACGAGTTCTTCGGTTCATCACAGCTGTCACAGTTCATGGACCAGCCAAACCCATTGGCAGAGCTTCGTCATAAGAGACGTATTTCAGCATTAGGTCCGGGCGGTCTTTCAAGAGAGAGAGCCGGATTTGAGGTAAGAGACGTCCACTACTCACATTACGGAAGAATGTGTCCGATAGACACTCCTGAAGGCCCAAACATCGGTCTTATTACATCACTTGCAACCGTTGCAAGAATCGACGAGTACGGCTTTGTTGAAGCTCCGTACAGACGTGTTGATAAGGAAACAGGCTGTGTAACAGACGAAATAATATATATGACAGCCGACATCGAGGACGAGTTCATCATAGCTCAGGCTAACGAGCCTCTTGACGATGAAGGTCACTTCCTTGACAAGAAGGTTTCAGCACGTTATAAGGATGAAATCGTCGAAGTAACTCCTGACAGAATTGACTACATGGACGTATCTCCGAGACAGCTTGTTTCGGTTGTTACAGCATGTATCCCGTTCCTTGAAAACGACGACGCTAACCGTGCCCTGATGGGTTCAAACATGCAGTGTCAGGCGGTGCCTCTGTTAACAACAGACTCACCTATCGTTGGTACGGGTATAGAGCATAAGGTTGCAAAGGACTCAGGAAGTGCCGTTCTTGCAAAAGAGGACGGTGTGGTTGAGAAGGTTTCATCAGAAGAAATCGTAATCAAGGGTGTAAGCGGAGCAAGACATTCACACAAGCTTATTAAGTTTGCACGTTCAAACCAGTCAACTTGTATAAATCAGAGACCTATCGTTAAGTTGGGTGAAAAGGTTCAGAAAAATGACATAATCGCAGACGGTCCTGCTATGGATAACGGCGAGCTTGCATTAGGTAAGAACATCCTTATCGGCTTCATGACCTGGGAAGGTTATAACTACGAGGACGCTGTTCTTATCAGTGAAGAGCTTGTTAAGCACGATGTATTTACATCAATCCATATGGAGGAATACGAGTGCGAAGCAAGAGATACAAAGCTTGGCCCTGAAGAAATCACAAGAGACGTTCCGAACGTTTCAGAGGACGCATTAAGAGACCTTGACGATGAGGGTATAATCCGCATCGGTGCTGAGGTTAAGCCGGGTGATATTCTTGTAGGTAAGGTAACACCTAAGGGCGAAACAGAGCTTACAGCCGAGGAAAGACTTCTAAGAGCAATCTTCGGTGAAAAGGCAAGAGAAGTAAGAGATACATCACTTCGTGTTCCTCACGGAGAGAGCGGTATCATAGTTGATGTTAAGAAATTTACACGTGAAAACGGCGACGAGCTTTCACCGGGCGTAAATGAAGTAGTTTGCTGCTACATTGCTCAGAAGAGAAAGATTTCAGTCGGAGACAAGATGGCGGGCCGTCACGGTAACAAGGGTGTCGTATCAAGAGTTCTTCCTCAGGAGGATATGCCTTTCCTTGAGGACGGTACACCGTTACAGATTGTGCTGAACCCTCTTGGCGTTCCTTCACGTATGAACATCGGTCAGGTGCTTGAAATGCACTTAGGCTACGCATATAGATGTCTGTCGCTAAAGACAAGAGAAGAGCTTGAAAATACAATAATTGACGAGAACTTCAAGAAGGAATTCCTTGCAGCTTACGACCACAAGCGTCCTGATCGCTTTGTTAAGCTTGCTACACCGGTATTTGACGGTGCACAGGACGAGGACATCAAGGCTGCATTCAAGGAAGCAGGCTTGAAGGATACCTTCAAATCAACTGTTTACGACGGACGTACAGGTGAGAAGTTTGATAACGATGTTACAGTCGGTATCATGTACTATCTGAAGCTTCACCACCTTGTAGACGATAAGATTCACGCACGTTCAACAGGCCCGTACTCACTTGTTACTCAGCAGCCGCTGGGTGGTAAGGCACAGTTCGGCGGACAGCGTTTCGGAGAAATGGAAGTTTGGGCGCTTGAAGCATACGGCGCAGCTTATACACTTCAGGAAATCCTAACCGTTAAGTCAGACGATATTGTAGGACGTGTAAAGACCTATGAGGCTATAGTTAAGGGTGAAAATATACCAAAATCAGGTATCCCTGAATCCTTCAAGGTGCTTGTTAAGGAATTGCAGTCACTTGCACTTGACATCCGCATCCTGAACCATAACATGGAAGAAATCGACCTTGATGAATCATTTGATGATGACGAAGGCTATGTTTCAGACGATATAATCGACACAATGGAGGAAGGCGACGTATCATTCAGCGATGATGAGCTTGATGACGCAAATATGCTCTATGACGATTATGAAACAACTGAAGTTGACGAAGCAGATGATTTCGGCGACGACATGGAGGAAGATGATTTTGGTGATGACGAATTCTAATTCGTCAATAGATTAGGCAGTATAAATTTACTGCGATTACGGAGGTTTTCAGATGTTAGAATTTAATAGCTTTGAAGCAATAAAAATCGGTCTTGCGTCTCCCGAAACGATTCTTAGCTGGTCATACGGTGAAGTCACAAAGCCCGAAACAATAAATTACCGTACACTAAAGCCTGAAAAAGACGGTCTTTTCTGTGAAAAGATATTCGGCCCTACAAAGGACTGGGAATGTCACTGCGGTAAATATAAGAAGATAAGATATAAAGGCAAGGTCTGCGAACGCTGCGGCGTTGAGGTTACAAAGTCAAAGGTAAGACGTGAAAGAATGGGACATATCGAGCTTGCAACGCCGGTATCGCACATCTGGTATTTTAAGGGTGTGCCGTCATCAATGGGTCTTATACTTGACTTGTCACCAAGACAGCTTGAAAAGGTTCTGTACTTTGCTTCATATATCGTAACAGACAAGGGTAAGTCAGACCTTATGCAAAATCAGGTGCTTTCAGAAAGAGAGTACAGAGAAGCATATGAAAAGTACGGCGATACCTTCACTGCATCAATGGGTGCAGAAGCAATAAAGGTATTGTTGGAGCAGATTGACCTTGAGTCACTTTCAAAGGAATTGAAGGAAGAGCTTGAGGCTGCTCAGGGACAGAAAAAGGCAAGAATTATAAAGAGACTTGAAATTGTTGAAGCTTTCAGACTTTCAGGCAACCGTCCTGAATGGATGATTATGACAGTCGTTCCTGTAATTCCGCCGGAAATCCGTCCGATGGTACAGCTTGACGGTGGACGTTTTGCAACGTCAGACCTGAACGATTTGTACAGACGTGTTATAAACAGAAACAACAGATTAAAGAGATTGTTAGAGCTTGGTGCTCCTGACATTATTATCAGAAACGAAAAGAGAATGCTTCAGGAAGCAGTTGATGCTCTTATCAACAACGGCCGTCGTGGCAGAACAGTAACAGGCCCGGGTAACAGACCGCTGAAGTCACTTTCAGATATGTTAAAGGGTAAGCAGGGACGATTCAGACAGAACTTGCTTGGTAAGCGTGTTGACTACTCAGGACGTTCGGTTATCGTTGTTGGTCCTGAAATGAAGATTTATCAGTGCGGTCTGCCAAAGGAAATGGCAATCGAGCTGTTCAAGCCTTTCGTTATGAAGGAGCTTGTTTCAAGAAATCTTGCTCATAATATAAAGAGTGCAAAGAGAATGGTAGAGCGAGCAAAGCCGGAGGTATGGGACGTTCTTGAAGACGTTATCAAGGAGCATCCTGTACTGTTGAACCGTGCACCTACACTTCACAGACTTGGTATTCAGGCATTCGAGCCAAGACTTGTTGAAGGACGTGCATTGAAGCTTCATCCGCTTGTTTGTACAGCGTACAATGCTGACTTCGACGGTGACCAGATGGCGGTTCACGTACCGTTATCACCGGAGGCTCAGTCAGAAGCACGCTTCCTGATGCTTAGTGCCAACAACCTGTTGAAGCCGCAGGACGGTCATCCGGTTGCTGTTCCTACACAGGACATGATTCTTGGTTCATATTATCTGACACTTCACAGAGAGAACTATGCAGAGATAATCGACTCAATGATAGACAACGAGCCAAAATTAAATCTTCTTGCAGATACTCTTGCAAACGAAGCAGAGGAAAATATAGTTATATACGATGAAGAACAGCCTATAAAGAGCTACACCTCAATGAGAGATGCTCTTCTTGATATCAAGGCTGACCCTGAGGTTCAGAAGAACGAGACAGATGTTCATATTAATCCTATAACACTTGTTCTTCCGTCAGGAACTGTTCAGACTTCAGTTAACCGTGTACTTGATGTAGTAAAGAGATTTACAATCAAGACCTTCACATCGTTTGATGAAGCATTGCTTGCATACGAGAACAAGCAGGTAACACTTCACGAGCGTATAAGAGTTATAAACAAGAAGATGATAAACGGCGAATTAAAGAGCGGTCTTATCGAGGCTACTGTAGGACGTATTATCTTCAACAACAATATTCCTCAGAATATTGGTTATATCGAAAGAGAAACAGAGCATGATATGTTCCTGCTTGAGGTTGACGAAATGGTCGGCAAAAAGCAGCTTGGTAAGATTATCGACAGATGTATCAGAACCTACGGTACATCAATGACTGCCGATGTTCTTGACAAGATAAAGGAAACAGGCTACAAGTTCTCAACAAGAAGTGCTATCACTGTTGCCGTTACGGACATTGAAGTTCCTGAAAAGAAAAAGGCAATCCTTGCAGATGCAGAAAATGAAGTCGAAAAAATCATGCAGAAGTACCGTATGGGTCTTCTTACAAACGAAGAGCGTTACGAGCAGGTTATTAAAATCTGGGCAAATGCTTCAGGTAAGGTTACAGACGCCATGATGGAAAACCTTGGCGAATTCAACCCGATATTCATGATGGCTGACTCAGGTGCCCGTGGTAGCGTTAACCAGATTCGTCAGCTTGCAGCGATGCGTGGTCTTATGGCGGATACACAGGGTAGAACAGTCGAAATTCCTATCCGTGCTAACTTCCGAGAGGGACTTAATGTACTTGAGTACTTCATTTCATCTCACGGTGCACGTAAGGGTCTTACAGATACGGCTCTTAGAACTGCCGACTCAGGTTATCTTACACGTCGTCTTGTTGACGTATCACAGGAGGTTATCGTTCACGAAATCGACTGTGGAACTACAGAGGGTGAATGGGTAACAGAAATCACAGACGGTAAGGAATCAATCGAGCCATTGAAGGACAGAATCGTAGGCCGTACATCAATGCAGGATATTGTTCATCCTGAAACAGGTGTTACACTTGCATCGGCAGGCGAGCTGATTACAGACCTGCAGGCTGATAAGATTATAAAAGCAGGTATCACAAAGGTTTATATAAGAAGCGTACTGAGATGTAAGTCAAAGACAGGTGTTTGTGCTAAGTGTTACGGTACAAACCTTGCTACAGGCGAGCTTGTAAACGTTGGTGAATCAGTAGGTATTATCGCAGCTCAGTCAATCGGTGAGCCGGGTACACAGCTTACAATGCGTACCTTCCACGCCGGCGGTGTTGCTTCGGGCAGCGATATTACACAGGGTCTTCCACGTATCGAGGAATTGTTTGAGGCAAGAAAGCCTAAGGGTCTTGCTATTATCTCAGAAATCGGCGGTAAGGTTACTGTTTCGGATACAAAGAGAAAGCGTGAGGTTATCGTTACAAACGATGAAATCGGCGAAGCAAAGACTTATACAATTCCATACGGTTCAAGCATTAAGGTTCATGACGGTGACATTATCGAAGCCGGTGACGAGCTGACCGTAGGTTCAGTTAACCCTAACGACATCCTTGCTATCAAGGGTCCTCATGCGGTTCAGGTATATATTACAAGAGAAGTTCAGAGAACTTACCGTATGCAGGGTGTTGACATCAACGACAAGCACGTTGAGGTTATCACACGTCAGATGCTGAGAAAAGTAAGAGTTGAGGAAGCAGGAGATACCGACCTTCTTATCGGTTCACTTGTTGATATGTTCGAGCTTGAAGAAGCAAACAAGAAGGTAGATGCAAACGGCGGAGGTGCTCATGCAACTTCATCACCGGTTCTGCTTGGTATTACAAAGGCTTCACTTGCTACGGATTCGTTCTTGTCAGCTGCATCATTCCAGGAAACTACAAAGGTTCTTACAGAAGCAGCTATCAAGGGTAAGGTTGACCCGTTAATCGGTCTGAAAGAGAACGTAATTATCGGTAAGCTTATCCCTGCCGGAACAGGTATGAGTATGTATAAAGACATAAACATTACACTTGACGGCGAAGAAATCCCGAACGAAGATATTAAATAAAATCAGGCGGCTAAGCAGTATGTTTAGCCGCCTTTTTCCCTATAACTCGATTTTCTGTGGAACGGACTTATCGTTGAAATCTCAAAGAGAAATTGAATTGTAAAGGCATTTTTATATGCATAATTGGTTGTGTTGCAAAGTTCCACACATTATAAACAATATTAGAGGTTTTATAAAAACTGTCAAAAGTTTTATAAAATCTCTTTTGTTTTTATAAAACCGATTATAAAAAATCCTTATTCTTTTATAAAAGATTGCAGAAGATTTATAAAAAATATTTATACTTTTATAAATCATTGACCGACTTTTTATAAAATCAAACACGGATTTTTATAATTTTACCGCTGACCTTTTATAATTTCAGGGATAACCTTTTCTAAAACTAATGCCGACTTTTTATAAAAGTTGCTTGATTATTTTATAATTTCAGCTCCAGTGTTTTATAATTTCTGTCCTACTCTTTTATAAATAGTTGCCGATGTTTTATAATAGATGTCCGTTCTTTTATAAAAACTGTTAGAAATGCCGATTTGACAATATTTGCATACTTTTATATAATATAAGTATCGAAAAAGGGGGTGTATAGGTATGCACTTGAGCAAATTAATGGAAAAATATCCTAAAATAGATAAAAGGTTAAAAGAATTAAAAAAAGAATTAAAATCCTTGTCAAAAGAAGACTTGGCGTGGGTGTTAAAGGGCTTTTTGCCACCCGAGAAAAAGCCAACCCGACCACCAACAGATTATGAAATCTTTATTGACAAATATGGGTTAAAACCTGCGTGTCCTTATTGCACGAGTCGATTGTATCACCCACACGGGTTAGACGATTATGGAAAACCCCGATATAAGTGCAGAAAATGTGGGAAAACTTATACCATAATGACAGGTACTTTTGCAGATAAATCTACATTCCCCCTACCTGTGCAGATTGCAGTAATCAACTATACTTTAATGGGGTTATCCTTATCCGCTTGTCGGCGTAATTTAGAGGTTGACTACGGGTGGCATACCTCAGAAGGCACAATCTTGCTATACAGACATAAGTTCTTAAAAGCCCTTTTAGAACACTATGGAATGCCGAAATTGTCGGGAGTAGTTCAAATTGACGAGACCTATTTCAGGG
>JAZSPM010000106.1:0-5671 GCA_045537455.1 Candidatus Ornithomonoglobus sp.
AAATGAGTTACTGCAAGGTATTTAAGCTTATCAATTTTCAAATCACCTATACTCGCAATTATTCCACGTTTTACCAATACTTCAGCAGTACGATTTTCCGCATTTTCTATTAATTTCAAATCTGATAAAATCAATGTATCGTGAAGAAACATCTGATAAGCAAGTTCTTTTGTAAACTGCCAGTTGATAATATTTTCTTTTTCGCTCTCATTTTTTAGCACATTTGGAGCAACGTGTTTTTTCAGATGTTCTCGGCTTGCTATAGAACGAAATACCCTGTCATAAAACTCGCCTACCGTTTCATTGGCTGAAATCTGTGAATTTGAATGACAAGCAAGATAAAGAATCATTGGCGCTTTGAAAATATCCATTTTATTTCCGTCGGAGTCATTCTGTGCTAAATTGTCATAATTGGCAATAAATTCATCACACCACTGCTTTTCTGTATCTTTTTCGCTTGCATTTCTGAATTTTTCACACCAAGCTATAATCTGCTCTTTCTCCCAGACAACTGACTTGACTTCAACATTTTCAATATCTTCATCAATTTCATTCATAGGTCTTGATGTGATAAGTACTTTGGTAGTTTCAAGATTATCAAGGTCACCAACTAAATCGTCAAGAAATTTTCTGCAATCAAACCCCTTTGATAATAAAGCCAATTCATCCAAACCGTCAAGTATAATGAGGGAATTTTGTATATCCTCCGAGCGTACATCCAGTATATCCTTAATAATTGCAATAGGCGTTTTATTGCTTGAAGCATTTTCAAAAGCCTCAATATTTGACCTTAAAATAATCGGGAATACATTTTCTTTCTCCAAATCATTTTTAAAATCAGAATGATCGTAGGTGTCGGCAATAATCCTTGAAACAAGGCTTGTTTTACCTATTCCTGCTGCACCCTTTACAATAAAAATTTTTTCATCTCCACGCTCATACCATTCGTAAATTTCATTGGTAATACTGCAATCAGTTTCTTCGACAATGGGGTCAACATATACTTTGTTAAGGGAAATATCCGAATCATCTTCAAGGAAAAGAGGACGGTTATAGCTTTTTATATACTCAAATTCTGCGTCTGTAAGTCGGCTTTCTTTAAACTGAGAAGCAGAATATTCGATTAATCTTTTAACGTCTGCTTGTAATTCATCAATTTTTCCCTCTAAAATATTTGTCCGTTTTTCAACAAGCCAACTATCATAAAGCCCTCTGTCATTTTGTATTTGCGTCTCGTATTCCCTTTTTAATTCCTTTGATACAAATAATACATTTCCCAGTATCTGATCGTTTTCCGCTCCCGGATAATGATTTTCTTCGGAAATAATCGCTTTGATAGCCTCCTCTGAAAAAACATCTGCGGATAATTTTTTCTCAATCAGCAGGGATAATACTTCCATGTAATGTCTGCGGCAATAGTCGCTGTAATTGCGGAAATTCTGATATTTACCGTTATCATCATTTATATTTTTCTTATATATTTTATCAAATGCCGAATCAAATTTTTTTGCAAGCTTTTTTCCGTATGTACCCTCGTCATACATTTTGCTTTCAAATAGCTCACTAAGCCATTCACCTGCTTTTTGTGAAACCGCACCTAAAGCAGTAAATGCAAAGGGTAACGCAAAAGGTATACTCATTCCAACAAGCACACCACCGCCAATTGCCGCCGATTCTATGGCGAATTTGGCTATATCAATAGGCAACTGCTTATCTGTAGAATTTAGGAAACAGACTTTTTCATCTTTTATTTCCTTATCACAATGAGAACATATTATTTTTTCATCAACTATTTTAAACTCATTACATCCGCAGCTGCAATTTATAAGTATTCTGTTTTGTTTAGCCATTTTTATCACTCCTTACAGTTTTTCAGTCTTGTTTTATTAATTTCTATTATAGCATATCTTAACTGTAAAATCAATAATTTATAAAAAATCGGGGCATAACGCCCCGATTTAAAAGCATAATGAAATTTGTAAATTAAATTTTGAATTATACTTGAATGCTGTCTCACAATCTTCGGCACCACTATACGTATTCAATTCTTTTTATTACATATTAAGTGGTCTCTAAAAACTAGAACACGAGCAGAATTTCATATATAACAAATATCCGTTACATGGCGACAAACTGAAGTAATACTTGATACATTGTAAAGTTTGACAACGCAGCCAATACTTTTATCATATAAATTTTGCTGTGAGGGAGTTTCCTCCTATAGAAACTTATTGTTTTCAAATACAAATACTTTACATGGATATTTTTGCTTTGTGACAGAATTTAAATTTTTGTCCACTTCCGCAAGGGCATAAATCATACGTGCCAATTTTAGATGCCATCTTTTGTATCAAACCAACATCACCGTCTTGCATGAACTTGAGTTCCCTTAGCCGATATAAATACTCAGACACAGCTAAAATCGCCTGAAACATATGGAGGGCTTCTAATTCAAATTGAAGCAAATATTCTGTTCCTTTTTTTGTTCTGTCCTTTGGGTTAGGATAGTATGTAATAAGCTGTGTGGCAGCATCATATTCAACATCATTATGTCCGATTGCATTGCGCAGTTTTGCATTGTACTTTAACTTCAGAAAAGCGGTGTATTTTTCTGTATCAGTACAGAAATGGTATCTATCTGCTTTTGTTCGTTTAATAAATTCTTCCAAAGACCATGTTTTAGAATCAATTGTATCGGAAATATTAATATCTCCCCGGTAATGGATGTTGTTAAAAGAAACCGGGATAATCATGAGATTACCAAGCGTTTCATAAACATCCAAATAAAACTCCTTTACGGTTTCAAATGTGCTTGTTGTAGTACCTTCGTTTTCAAAGTCAAAGGTATCCTCGTCACCGTGTTGGAGACTGATAGCTGGTATCAAAGCAGGATAGATATCGATGAATTTATCAAGTATCTTATAGATCTGTGATTGGATTTGTTGTAAATGAAAGCCGTCATGAGAGTTTAAAAAATCATTCAGTGCCTTCATTTGTACTGGATTCAAGCGTAAAATATCATCGATAAAATTGAGATTACTCAGTATTCCAGGTTTTAGAGAGCTACAAAAACCCAATTTCTCAATCATATGAACAGTGCGTAGTTTTTCTGGATCTGTTTTACATGAAAACTTCGACCCGTTAAACTCTTTCTTGAGTTCTTGTTCAAGATAAGGGCTGTTGTTTTCATACAGATTTAGCACTCGCTTGTAGTATGTCCACTTTTCACGTGTCTGATTAAGTTTTTCAATAGTGCAGCTGTATGTCTCAACTTTATCAGAATCACTGCCCATTCTCATCATCTGATTAATAAACGGTGAAATAGCTATAAGATTTGAATCACCATCTTCGCCTTGTTTGCGAACAGGAAATTCTCCTGAGCATTCCGCAAAATAATCACCTGCATTTAGATTATGATTGTCGATGCTATCTGCATTCTCAAATTCCAGTTTTACTTCGAGACTCTCTTGATTTAAATGAGCTGTTCCTAGCAATGAGGTTTTACATTTACCACAAGTAACAACAATTGGATGCTGTTTCAGATGTCCTACCTGTAACCTGATTCTTGTAACGCTACCACATACTTGACATTTAATATAATGATTATATACCATATCCTACACTTCCTATAATACTTTAATCAAAGAAACCGTATTCATCAAATAGATGATCAAGCTCGTCATTATTTATAGCACTTAATACAGATTCACGAACTTCACGCATTGTCATATCAAGCCGTTTGAAACGTGGATTTCCTGTAATGTCCTTTTCAAGACGTATTAACTGTATTCGACCTATACCTGGATTCTCTTTAGCATAAGCAGCAAATCCCTTTGCCTTACCGATATTATCCTTATCATTTGCTCGATGAGGTTCAAGGATATCAATAACATATCCGAGAATAGGATCTCTACGCACAATAATGAAGTCAGGGAAAGTAGGCTTCTTTTCATTATCTATTTCATAGGGAAGGCATAATGCCCACGAAGCCCTCGCAGGATTGCGAATCCAACAAACGAAATCCTCTCGTTTTTCTTCTTCAGCTATAACCCCTGCTTCCCATGAATTTAATTTCATCTTAGCAGTACCAGTTTTCAGATAGACAAACAGATGCGTCCGATATTCTGTACCACCTATCTCATTCGGAAATTGTACGGTTTCTGGCAAGCGGAAGCTATGCTTGCTGACAGTATCACCGTCGGAAACGATGGTGTCAAACTTTTTACGGAGCTGATCATCCTTCATCTTTGCAATGTAAATACGGTATTTGTCGTTCAATGAATGGAATTTCTTTCTTGCATATTCATGAAGCTTTGTGATGCAATCGGAATCGGCGGCAAACAGAATCACATCAATTTGAAAAGCCGATGGATCTGCCTCATCGTAATAAAGCTTTCCATACTCATTACCGATGCCCTCGTTACCAAGCTGAACCTCCGCCAGACGGAATTGACGGTCAATATCTGTGTCGGTTGTTGTAAAGAGGTCATGCACAAAGAAATTATCCACCGATTCACCAAACACATCGAAAATCTGTGTAGCAAGCTTGAACTGCTTAACCTGAACAACAAGTCCATCATACTTGTTATTAGCTTTCAAATCATCAATATATGAACGGATTTTAGCAACAATATCAGCAGTAACATCTTTCACTGCCGATGGATACAAACCATACTGGCTGAGCAAATGCACCATTTTGAGAAGTGATACGAGATAATTGTTTATCTTAAGGCTTCGAATATTATACGTCAAAAGTCCTGAGTCGTTGATAAACTTCATGATCTCTTCACGGTCAAACAGATCCTCCACTTCATCTTCATGTTCCTGTATCGGTTCTGGATTAGGGGAAGTGACAGGTTGAACAGGCTGTTTTTCTGGTTTTGTCGTTTCAACTGCAGGTGTAACTACATTCGTCTGAGCTTTGTTATTGTCAGTTGGAATAACGCTTGCAGCAGAAGTCTGTTGTGCTGGAACTTGAGTAGTTACTGGTGTCTCCAGAAGGGCAGGAACAGGACTCTCAGGTGAGGTTTCATCAGTAGGAAGAATAGTCATCTGTCCCGGAATCGGAGCATCTACATTTTTCTTTTTCGGAGTCTTCTTGACTGTATAAGTCACATACTGTGGTTGGTCATAGGATTCACCATAAATATCAGTCGGAATTTCTCCGCCTTCTGCACTTTGTAATTCCGATACAACGGTCTTTACTGTAGAAGCATCGAAGTAAGGCAGATAAAGATGTACATCGTTCAGAACATCATCTACCAAGATGTGACTTTGCATTGGAGTACGAACCATACGACCAAGGAGCTGCGCAATATATGTTGCGTCATTGGCATGGCGGAATGACATCATTGTTTCCGCACGGGGACAGTCCCAGCCCGTGGACAAATTTTCTTTGAAGAAGACAACACGAATATTCCTGTCGTCGGCAATACGGGAAGGTTCTTCATAACGAACAGAAAGCCCGTTTACAGTGATAGCAGAAGCGGTCTGTCCGAAGGTATGCACAACCTGTCCTTCCTCGAATCTAAATCCTGTACGCTGTTCAATTTTCTGCAGGCAATCATCAAGATCGGTATCGGAAATCTTTGAACCACTTCCGTTCAGCACCTGGATAACGAAAATAGGATACACATGTGCATGATGCTGTTCCTGACAGTACTGGAACCAG
>JAZSPM010000157.1:0-12701 GCA_045537455.1 Candidatus Ornithomonoglobus sp.
TATAATGGATAGATTATTTATGTCCGGCGGTGCTGATATGAAATATAAGCCGGCGGCAGGAATATGCTCGGCACGCCGTGGCGGTACTACGGCGGCATATGACCAGCTGAACAAATATATCGGAATAAATAAAATGATAAATGTTCCGTCACAGTATTGGAATATGGTTCACGGTGCAAAGGCGGAGGATGTTGCAAAGGATGAGGAGGGTATGCAGATAATGCGTACACTCGGCAAGAACATGGCATGGCTTTTAAAGGTTCTTGAATCTGCAAAAGAAAACGGAATTGAAATCCCTGAATCGGAAGCACCTGTAAAAACAAATTATATAAGATAAAAAATCAGCCCCATATCGGGGCTGATTTTTTAATCCTCTTTAAAAGGGAATATATCGCCTAAAATATTTTTTGCTTTGTCTTTTACTGCCTGTATTTTTGAAGGCTCTTCATCATATTCGTTTTCTTCAACGTATTCGTCATCATTTTCAACTTCACGTGTAGGACGGAACTTTCTTCTTGGAGCAGCTTCTTCTGCATCGTCCTCAATTTCCTCAACCTCTTCAACTTCAGGCTTTGCTGGTCTGCGTCTTTGTGACATGCGGTCCTCCCATTTCTTGAACACGTCTTCTGACTCTGAAGCAAAATCTGTGCTCTTTCTTTCAGGCATTGCTATTGAACCGTTGGTTGAATAGTTGTCGTTTGAATTTGTAACGTCTGTTTCCATTTCCGTAAAGCCTCCGACGCTGTTTACAAACTTTTCTTCAAGGTCACGGCGTAAAGCTCTGATTTCTGATGTAACATGAGTTTCCTTCCTTGCAAGCTTATAGAAACGGTTGCCTATCATAAAGCTTAAAACTGCATTTATGATGATTGAGAATATGAACCAGAATGCTATAGAACCCTTTGAAGCATACTTCTTTTCTGCCATTCTCTGTGCTTCTGTGCTTTGAACTACGTTCTGATTTTCGCCTGTTGAAATGGCTGTTGGTATTGGCTTTGATGTATCCTGTGTGATGCCTGATGCTGCAACGCCTGCAGTTGTTGTAGTGCCTTCATCTTCTGTTTCTTCGGTTTCGTCTGCCTCATCTGCAACGGATGTGGGCTGAGTAGTTGTTGTTACTGTGCTGTTGGCAGAAATTGATTTTTTCTTTGATGTTGTAGTCGATGTTGCAAATGCAGTAACCGATGCCAGCATAACAGTTGCCGTACAAAGTATTAAAAGTATATTTTTAATTGATTTTTTCATTTTAATTTAGTCCTTTCATAATCTATTTATTATTTTCAAATACGGATTTTAACTTTTTCCTGACAGGAATTTTCAGTTTGTTTTTGCTGGCTTCATAAATTCTTGTATAAGTAAGAAGCTTTTCATCGTCTCTCTTACGTTTAACAAATCCGATCAGGAACCAATTCCAGAAGCTTGGAGTTACTGTTTCGGTGTTTATCATAATCTCATGATAATGTCCGGTTGTTTCTATAATTTCAAGACCAAGCTTAGGCATTACAAAATTATAGCATGACGGCTGAGTTTTCTTCATTTCAAGCAGCAGTTTTCTGAATTTTATTGCCGCTTTCTTTGCCTGTGCCTGATTACCGTAGGTTCTTTGCCAGCGGTAATATGCATCAAGTAATTTTGTAAGCAGTAAAGGCGACATACTGTCTTCAAGATTTGATTTTACATCCTGCTTTATACTCATATACGTTCCGCCCTGATAAGGCTCATAGCCTACCTTGCTCAGCATTGAACGTATACGTCGCATATCCTCTTCCTGCTCACCGCGGGTTTTGGTGTGTTTTGTAAGCGTTACACCGTAATTTTCCCATTCGGTATCAGTGCTTGAATAAATATATTTCAGACACAGCTTTTTCAACTTTTCATCCTCGGTTGAGCTTTCAAAGTATGCTATAAGCTCATCCAGATCATACTTTTCCCAGTTTGACGGAGGCGAGAAGGGCTTGACTCCGTAGCCTGTTATGATTATGCCGGCGGCAATCTCTACGAATGTAGTAAGATGCATACGGTTTCCGCCGAAGAAGTCCTTCCATGTATCGTCGCCGTATTTATGCTTTAGCTGTGCAAAGAAGCCAAAAAGTACAAATTTACTCTTGTCACTTATGTTGCTTCCTGCTGCAGCAAGCTTTGCCATGATTTCAGGAACTTTCTTTTTCATTACGGCAACCTGTATTTTTTCGCTGTCTGCCGATGAGAATACGGCACCCAAATCATATATTTCACCTTTTGCAAGATTGTCTATTGCCTGAGTAAGATACGAATCGGTTAAAGTCTCAAGCTCATCGGGGAACAGGTCTATGTTATCATACATAACCTTTGTAACTTCAAAGCGGACATCTGCGTAAGCTTCCTCGTTTATGTGCGGATATATATCCCTTGCACGTTTTGCAAAAGCTTTATCGCCGACTGATGCTTTAAGCTTTATAAGCTTTCCGCCCGTTCCCTGCTTGTTTGTATTTTCAAAGCTTGCAATCCAGTCTGCAAGTCCTTCAGGTGAGTGGATTTTAAGCTCGTTATACTCGTTTCTTAAAGTTTTAACATCCCATTTTTCAAGAAGCGGAGATATCTCATACGAAGAAAAATCAATCTTATCTATATCAATATACATACAGGTTGGTTTTGATTCTATCGCTTCTTTTACTATATTATTTTGACCCTTTATTGTTCCGTGAAGACATATCTTGTCCTGTTTGTCGGACGGAAGATATACATTATATGTGGAAACCCCGGCTCCGAGGCTCACATCTCTTGGAAGAAGATATTTTAAAGCGATTATATATTTTTCTGTTTCTTCACCGGATACAGTTGATATACAAATATTTTTTACGTTACTGCCCATAAGAAGCATCTGTACATGATTCATAAGATACGAAAGCTCTTTCTTGTGAGAACCTATGAAGCTTAGTATCTCTTCTTCAAATTCAGTATTGACTTCTGCACTTTCAAGTATCGGAAGATACTGCACCAAATCCTTTGATAGCTCATTCACCGTAAGATGAGTTTTAAAGGTTTTACTGCGACAATAGCGTTCAGGGAAGAACTCGTCGTCAACCCCGTCAAAAATTAATGCGTGAGAGAAGAAATTTCCCTCGTGTCCCTGGTGGTCAACACCTGAGAAAACTGCCTGAATTGCGGCATATTTTCCGTTGGAAAGTCTGAGAGTTCTGAATGTTTTCGGGAACTGCTCAGGTACACTCGGATCGCCCAGAACATCCGAATATTCTTTTTTGTTGTTTTTGGGCAGTCTGTAATTTGCAAATCTTGTTATTTCATCAAGGTCTGCACGCTCCAAGCCCTGAGAACATGAATAAATTCTCGTTCCCGATTGGTTGGTGAGACCAAGTTGTGGGTCTGACAGGCTGTGAAGCACTGAGGTATATATTATTTGGTATACCTTCATTAAATTAATCTCCTTCCTTAATTTAGTTGCGGCTTGGTCTTTTTCCGCATCTTACCATCAAAACCCGCAAGGCAGTACACCAGTACGGCTCTTACGTGTTTTTATAGCAACCTGCGAAAAAACTCCTAAGCCTGTTTTTTTATTTTTGTAACGTTCATTATCAAGTCCTCCGAAAGTGTTTAAAATTACATTTCAAAAATTTCGTATGCATCGTAATATCGAAATTTTTGAGTAATTTTTAATACTTTCGAGGGACTTGTGATTAGTCAAGTTCTTTTAACCCTGTATAAAGCTCATAATAACGACCTTTCATTGCGAGCAGCTCCGCATGGTCGCCGCGTTCTATGATTTCGCCGTTTTCAAGCACCATGATTGCATTTGAATTACGTATTGTTGAAAGCCTGTGAGCAATAACAAACGTAGTTCTGTTTTCCATAAGGGCATCCATGCCCTCGTTTATGTTCTTTTCTGTCATGGTATCGACTGAGCTTGTGGCTTCGTCAAGTACAAGAATCGGTGCTTTTGAAAGTGCTGCACGTGCAATATTCAAAAGCTGACGCTGCCCCTGTGACAGATTTGAACCGTCGCCTTCAAGAATTGTGTCGTAGCCGTCAGGCAGATGCTTTATAAAGCTGTGTGCGTTTGCTGTTTTTGCCGCGGCTTTTACTTCCTCGTCCGTTGCGTCAAGTCTGCCGTAACGGATGTTTTCCATAACAGTTCCTGTAAACAAGTGCGTATCCTGAAGCACAACTGCAATATTTTTGCGAAGTGATTCACGTGTGATATTTTCTATATTTACTCCATCAACTGTTATTTCGCCCTTGTTAATATCATAAAATCTTGTAATAAGATTTGTGATTGTTGTTTTTCCTGCTCCTGTAGAGCCTACAAGAGCTATTTTCTGCCCCGGATGTGCATAGATTGAAACATCCTTTAATATTGTTTTGTCAGGATTATATCCAAAGGTTACGTTATCAATTACAACATCACCTTTGATTTTGTCCATAGGTTTTTCATCTGCAAGAGTCTTTTCAGGCTCCATGTCCATAACCTCAAACACACGCTCAGCTCCTGCCAATGATGACATAACTGTTGTAAGCTGCTGTGAAAGCTCGTTTATAGGACGTGAAAAATGGCGTGAAAAGTTTACAAATACAGTCAGACCACCTACGTCAAAGCCTCTTATGACGCACAATATTGCACCTACTGCCGATGTTACAGTATAATTTACCTGACCGAGTGCATTCATGCACGGTCCCATTATACCGCCTGCAAACTGAGCCTTAACCTGTGCGTTCCTGAGCTGTTCGTTAAGCTCGGAAAACTCTTTTATTGACTGCTCCTCGTGACAGAATACCTTTATTACCTTTTGTCCTGTTACACTTTCTTCAATAAAGCCGTTTACCTTACCCAATGCTTTTTGCTGTTCGCTGAAGTTCTTGCGTGACCTTTTTGCAATGGTTGTACCTACCTTTGCCATAATCGGTGCCATGATAAGCGTTACTATTGTAAGCGGTACATTTGTATAAAGCATCAGGCATAGCGAGCCGATAAGATTTATTAAACCCGAAAACATATGAACTATTGTATTATTTAGTGTTTCGCCTATAGTATCAACATCGTTTGTAAAGCGGCTCATTACCTCACCTGTAGGGTGTGTGTCAAAAAATTTTACAGGAAGCTGTTGCATTTTTTCAAACAGCTCTGACCTGATTTTTGATAAAGCTTTTTGTGATACTCCAATCATAGTTTTTGACTGAAGGTATGTTGAAGCAACGCCTATCAGGAATACACCTGCCATGATAAATAATGAGCGAAGCAAGCCTGATACATCACCGAAGCTTTCTCCTGTAGGCAGGAGATAATTGTTCATGATAGGTCTTATCATGTATGAGCCGGCAAGTGATGATACAGCACTGAGGATAACGCACAGAAATGCAAATCCTATTTTTGCTTTATCATCCTTGACATATCCCAAGACTCTTTTGATTGCGGCTTTTGTGTTTTTTGGTTTTTTTACCGGTGTCTGAAATCTTCCCGGGCCTCTGCCCGGCGGTCCCATAGGAGGCATATTAAGACACCTCCTTTATATCGGTCTGAGACGAATATATTTCACGGTATTCAGCATTGCTCTTTAAAAGCTCCTCGTGAGTACCCATTCCCGAAATACGTCCATCCTCAAGTACAATTATTTTATCTGCATTCTCAACTGAATTAATACGCTGAGAAATGATTATCTTTGTTGAGTCTTTCAGTGAAGTCTTGAATGCTTCTCTGATTTTTGCTTCTGTAGCTGTGTCAACAGCACTTGTGCTGTCGTCAAGAATTAAAATTCTTGGTTTTTTCAGTAATGCACGGGCGATACAAAGTCTTTGCTTCTGACCGCCTGAAACATTGACGCCTCCCTGACCAAGCTCTGTTTCGTATCCTTTTGTGAATGAGGTTACAAAGCTATGTGCCTGAGCACTGTCAGCTGCGGCTTCAATTTCTTCATTAGTGGCATTTTCGTCGCCCCATTTCAGGTTATCCATGATTGTTCCTGAAAACAGTACGTTCTTTTGAAGAACCATACCTACGGCATTTCTAAGATGCTCAATGCTGTAATCCTTTACGTTTATGCCGTCAATCAGAACCTCACCTGCAGTTACATCGTAAAGACGGGGGATAAGCTGTACAAGTGATGATTTTCCGCTTCCTGTTGCCCCTATAATCCCGACAGTTTCGCCGGGTTTTATTGTAAACGAAATATTATCAAGAACATTTTCTTCACGGTTTAAATAGTATTTGAATGAAACATTTCTGAACTCTATTTCGCCTTTTGTAATTGTCTTATCCTTATGCTCTGCATGGTCATCGTTCAGGTCAACCTCGGTATCAAGGATTGCCGTTACACGCTTTGATGAAGCCAAAGCTCTTGATGACTGAATAATAATCATTGACAGCATCATCAATGATGAAAGTATCTGAGTTATATATGTTGTGAATGCCGTTAAATCACCAACCTGCATATTGCCGTCAAGAACAAGCTTTCCACCGTTCCATATAACAAGCAGGGTTGTTATGTTCATTGCAAGCGTCATTACCGGCATTGTGCAGATAACAACCTTCATTGCGTTAAGAGTTGAGTTCATTAAATCCTCGTTTGAGGTTTTGAATTTTTCAATTTCAAAATCTTCACGTACAAATGATTTTACAACACGCACATTGGTGATGTTTTCCTGAACACCGGAATTAAGTGCATCAAGTTTTTTCTGCATTATTCCAAATCTCGGAAAGCCGGTTTTCAGAATAATAAATATTGCTGCCGCAAGGCAAGGTATAACATAAATCAATACCATTGCAAGCTGTTTGTTTATGCTCAGAGCCATAATAAGACCGCCTATGAGCATACCGGGTGATCGCATCGCCATAATAAGCAACATTCTTGTGAAATTCTGTAATTGAGTAATGTCGTTTGTAAGACGTGTTACAAGCGAGCCTGTAGAAAATGTATCTATATTCTTAAAAGAAAACTTTTGTACTTTAGCGAAAAGGTCTTTTCTGAGGTCAGCAGTAAAATATATTGATGCCTTTACTGAAAGATAATGACCTCCTATACCTCCGATTATCATAAGTAGTATACAGCCAAACATTACACCGGCTCTGCCGATAATGTATGCTGTGTCTGCGTTTGCAATACCTTCATTAATCATGCTTGACATGATTTTCGGAAGAACAATTTCGCCTCCGACCTCGGTCAGCATAAGCAAAGGACCGAATATAAAATACGGAAGATATTGCAGAATATACTTTTTATAATACTTCAACTTTGTTTCCTTCTTACTTTCTGTATTTTTTTACGAATTTCTCTATTCTCTTCAATGCCTCCTGAATATTCTCGATGGAATATGCATATGAGCATCTTATAAAGCCTTCGCCACATTCACCGAATGCAGTACCCGGAACAACAGCGACCTTTTCTTCTGCTAAAAGTTTTTCGCAGAATTCCTGACTTGTCATACCTGTTGATTTAATGCATGGAAATACGTAAAATGCACCTAACGGTTCAAAGCACGAAAGTCCCATGTTCCTGAAGCCATCTACAATAACACGACGTCTGCCGTCATATTCATGACGCATATTTTCGACCTCGTCATCACAGCTTGTAAGTGCCTCAATAGCGGCATACTGTGCTGTAGTAGGTGATGACATGATGCCGAACTGATGAACCTTTGTCATAAGCTTTATAAGTCTTTCAGGACCTAAAGCATAGCCAAGTCTCCAGCCGGTCATTGCAAAAGCTTTTGAAAATCCGTTAACAACAACGGTTCTTTCTCTCATGCCCTCGATTGCGGAGAACGGTACGTGCTTTTCATCACCGTATCTTAGCTCTGCATAGATTTCATCTGACAGAACAAGAATGTCTGTACCTCTTAAAACCTCGGCAATAGCTTCAAAATCTGCCTTTGACATAACTCCGCCCGTAGGGTTACTCGGAAACGGAAGAATTAAAAGCTTTGTTTTGTCGGTGATTTTTTCTTTAAGCTGCTCGGGAAGAAGCCTGAAGCTGTCCTCCTCCTTTGTTTCGATTACAACCGGAACACCGCCTGCCATTGCAGTTAACGGCTTGTAGCATACGAAGCTCGGTTCAACAATAAGTACCTCGTCGCCGGGGTTCACTACGCATCTTATCATTGCGTCGATTGCTTCTGAACCGCCGACGGTTACAAGAACCTCTGTTTTTGGGTCGTATTCTATGTTATATTTTCTTTTTGTATATCCGCATATAGCTGTACGAAGCTCTATCAGACCTGCATTTGCAGTATAGTATGTCTGACCTTTTTCAAGCGAATATATTCCGGCTTCTCTGATTGCCCATGGGGTAATGAAGTCGGGTTCTCCGACACCGAGTGAAATAGCGTCCTCCATTTCAGCGGCAATGTCGAAGAATTTTCGTATTCCTGACGGTGGCAGACTGTCTACCACCTTGTTTACCAGTTTATCGTAATTTATCATAATGTTATAACCTGCCTTGTGTCTTTTTCATCGTTGTTGAAGATAATTCCTTCTTCCTTGTATTTTTTAAGGATAAAGTGAGTTGCAGTCGAAAGTATTGAATTCATTGGTGCAAGCTCCTGTGCAACAAATAATGCAACCTCTTTCATGGTTTTGCCCTCAACAATAACTCCGAGGTCATAAGCACCGCTCATAAGATAGAGTGACTTAACCTGCGGATATTTATAAATTCTTTCGGCGATGCGGTCAAAGCCTTCGCCCTTCTGAGGTGTGACTCTGAGCTCAATTATAGCGTCAACAACCTCAATATCGGTTTTGTCCCAGTTAATTAGTGTTTTATATCCTACAATAACATTGTCTTTTTCAAGCTGTTTTATCTTACTGTTTACACATTCTTCTGTAATACCCAATACCCGGGCAATTTTGGCTCGCGCGACAGTATTCTTTTCCTTGTCTAAAAATTTTAAGATATCGTTCATTGCGACCCTTCCTTTCTGATTACAAATTGGGTAGTATACTCTATCTTATTATTATATATTAAAATTGAAAAAATTTCTATAGTTTTTGCAAAAAAAAATACACAAAAATTATGGGTTTTTTTGTTGGAATTTTTTATGATGTGGTTTTTGGTGCAGAAATTTGTTAATTCATACCAATAAAGGCGGTGTTGAATTGTTAACAGAAAATAAACATTTTTACAATTACATAAAAAGTACTTGAAATTAATTTAAGTTTTTGGTATAATTAAAATGTATAATTATTTTTGTTTGGGAGATTAATATATGATTTACTTTAGAAAATTTGTTGATATGTTTATATTGAGTGTAATTCCTTCTATTGCGTCATTTTTGGTAATGTGGCGGTTCATGGGGTATAATGTATGGCTTATAGGTTGTATTATTTCAGTTTTGATTTTCTTTGTCGGGAATATACTTCTGATGAGAAGATTTACACGTGATATAAAAAGCAAAGCAAGATATTACAGAGTATGGCTTTTGAGTTTTGTGGTTTATGCAGGTCTTGGTATGTTATTTCTTATTCAGGACTGGATGTATCCTTTCACATGGATGTTCTTCCATACGAGGATTCTTTCAATTCTGACCATACCGACAGGAAATGAAATTCCTGTATGGGTTTCGTTTGTGATATCAATGATTGTTTATCTGATAATGATTCTTACAGCATATCCCCATTTTTATAACAGCTTTCATAGAGAAATGGAACAACATAAAATTCAGAGGCAACAGGAAAAAGAATATCAGAATGAAATGAGAGAAATGGCAGAAAAAAGAAATGACAGAAGAACGCATTTTGTCGACATAGATGATGATGTACCTATGCCGGCGCAAACTGAAAAAAAGAAGTCTGAGGATGAGAACCTATATTCAAGAAGACAATATAATCGCATGAGAAAACATGGTCAGCTTGAAATGAGAACAGGCGGACGTATACGCAGAAGTAGAAAAGATGAAGGCAGAGTTATAAGTATGATTATGTCATTTGTTTATAATATTGGTTCGTACGCTTTCTATCAAGCTGTATATGATAAGCAGGAAATGGGTATAGATACCAGACCTCTTGTAAGGAATTATATAAGACGTAAGCTGCATCTTGGTATGAGTACAAGACCTATGGGACCAAGATTTCGTATGAGAAAAAAATAAACCTGAAAGGCTTTGCTGAAAATGGAAGAGACGCTTGTTGAAAAGTATATAAAAGAAAACGGAGAGTTTATAGCAACTCCTGTCGGGACGAGTATGTGGCCTATGCTCAGGCACAGAAGAGATACAGTTTATCTTGTAAAATATACCGGCGGACTGAAAAAATACGATTTGCCGGTCTATAAAAGAGCTGACGGAACGCAGGTAATGCACAGATGCCTTGATGTACGTCCTGATGGCTACGCAATGTGCGGAGACCATCAGTGTCAGCTTGAGTGCGGAATAAAGGACGAGCAGATAATTGCTGTTGCAAAGGGCTTTTACCGTGATGAAAAATATATATCAAACGATAATTTCTGGTATAAATGCTATTATAAATTCTGGTGCATGAATTTACGGTTAAGAGGATATATTCTTACTGTTATGCATAGATTTGTTTCTTTTGAAAAGATAAGAAATTTTGATGTTAAGTAAACAAAAAAGAGTTTGAATTTGTTAGGATTTCAAACTCTTTTTAATTTCATTCTGATTGCTGTGAAAGCTTAGCCGCCTGATCGGCAGTGATTAATGCATCAATTACTTCGTCCATGCTTCCGTCAAGAATCTGCTCTAATTTATACAGTGTCAGATTTATTCTGTGGTCTGTAACACGTCCCTGAGGGAAATTATATGTTCTGATTCTTTCGCTTCGGTCACCTGAACCTACCTGCGATTTTCTTTCGTCTGCAATTTCTTTGTTTCGCTGTTCTTCCATTACGTCATATATTCTTGAACGCAGGATTTTCATCGCTTTATCCTTGTTCTTATGCTGTGATTTTTCATCCTGACATGAAACAACTATTCCTGTTGGAATATGTGTTATACGAACAGCTGAGTCGGTTGTGTTTACGCACTGACCGCCGGGGCCTCCTGCACGGAATACATCTATACGCAAATCATTCTGATTTATTTCAACTTCAACCTCTTCAACCTCAGGCAAAACTGCCACTGTAACGGCTGATGTGTGAATACGTCCGCCTGATTCGGTTTCGGGTACACGCTGAACTCTGTGAACGCCACTCTCGAATTTTAAACGGCTGTATGCTCCCTGACCTTCAATTGAGAAGCACACCTCCTTATAGCCGCCTATATCGGTCGGGCTGGAATTCAAAATATCAAGCTTCCAGCGTTTTGTTTCGGCATACATTGAATACATTCTCATTAAGTCTGCAGCAAACAGTGCTGCTTCGTCACCGCCTGTACCGCCTCTGATTTCCACAATTACGTTCTTTTCGTCGTTAGGATCTTTTGGCAATAACAATATTTTTAATTCCTCGGCTGTTTTTTCAAGAGTTTCCTCTGCTTCTGACAGCTCAAGCTTTATCATTTCCTCAAATTCTTTTTCCTGACCGGCTTCAAGCATTTCCTTGTCGTCCGCTATTGTCTGCTTTGCTGTTTTATATTCCTTGTATTTGTTAACTATAGGAGTCAAGTCGGAATGCTCCTTGCAGTATTTACGCCATGAATCCTGATCCGCTATGATTTCAGGGTCACTTATCTTTTCTGATACAAGTGCAAAACGCTCTTCAAGTGCATCTAATTTATCAAACATAATTTATTCCTCTCTGAATTTATAATCACGGATATTATTTTACATCATTTTTGATGTTATGTCAAGCCTATAACTCGATTTTCTGTGAAACCGACTTTTTGTTGAAATCTCGCAGAGAAATTGAATTGTAGGGATATTTTTATATGTATAATTGGTTGTGTTGCAAAGTTTCACACATTATAAACAATATTAGCGGTTTTATAAAAACTGTCAAAAGTTTTATAAAATCTCTTTTGTTTTTTATAAAACCAATGCCGACATTTTATAAAAGTTACTTCATTATTTTATAATTTCAGTATAAAGGTTTTATAATTCATTCTGCAATCTTTTATAATTTCAGTTCCGGAGTTATATAATCTCTGTTCAATCCTTTTATAAATAGTTGCCGATGTTTTATAACAGATGTCTATTCTTTTATAAAAACTGTTAGAAATGCCTGTTTGACAATATTTGTATACTTTTATATAATATAAGTATCGAAAAAGGGGGTGTATAGGTATGCACTTGAGCAAATTAATGGAAAAATATCCCAAGATAGATAAAAGGTTAAAAGAATTAAAAAAAGAATTAAAATCCTTGTCAAAAGAAGACTTGGCGTGGGTGTTAAAGGAATTTTTACCACCCGAGAAAAAGGAAAAACCAACCCGACCACTAACAGATTATGAAATCTTTATAAATAAGTATGGCTTAAAACCTGCCTGTCCTTACTGTAAAAGCCGATTATATCAGCCACACGGATTGGACGATTATGGAAAACCCCGATATAAGTGCGGAGAGTGCGGGAAAACTTATACCATAATGACAGACACATTTGCCGAAAAATCCACATTCCCCTTACCTGTGCAGATTGCAGTAATTAACTATACTTTAATGGGGTTATCCTTATCCGCTTGTCAGCGTGATTTAGAGGTTGACTACGGGTGGCATACCTCAGAAGGCACAATCTTGCTATACAGACATAAGTTCTTAAAAGCCCTTTTAGAACACTATGGAATGCCGAAATTGTCGGGAGTAGTTCAAATTGACGAGACCTATTTCAGGG
>JAZSPM010000192.1:0-3650 GCA_045537455.1 Candidatus Ornithomonoglobus sp.
GTGATAGTATTCAATAATCCGTGTCATATCAGCGGAAATAAACCACGTATTAAATCCCACAGCCAACACCTCATAAATATTATCCTCATACATAATATTGTCAATATCCGCTTTAAGTATGGGATATTCAGCATTATCCCATATGATGTAGCAATCCTTTCCGCCCAAAAACGAAGGCATTTCATCAAAGCTTATTGTTCGTGGGTTGATATATTTGGTAAAATCAACCTTGCCTGTAAACGTAAGTTTTAACTTTGAAAACAGCTTTTTTTCCAGTTCTTTATCCTCTATAATCGTGTATTCCTTCAAAGCTTCCAAACATTCTTCATATAATGTCATACTATTCTCTTCTTTTCAGAATGATTTTATAGGACATCTCTAAAAACTCGTTTGATTAAAGAAATAACAGATAGGTGCGGCAGCTGAAAGGAAAGCTTCCGAAGGCGTGCTGTCGCACTCCAAGGGAGATTGACACAGTAGATGCCGTGCATAGCTGTTTTTCTCAAAAGGGGTTTTTAGAGATGCCTTAATAACTACGCTATAACTTTCATAAGAGTTTTGAGCGATGGTCGGCTTTATTGTTTCAAGCCAATAAATGAGAAACTGATTAAACTGATATTCGGAGCTGTTTGTACCTTGAATATTTAGCTTTAAAAGCAAAGGTTTCAGAGCTTGAAAAATCCCGAAAAACTGTTGACGATTATCTAAGAAATCAGAAAAACATGCAGAAAAAACGTAAGAAAGATGATTTGGAGTAATTTACTCTTGATTCTGGTCCATTACGTCTATCAGTAACTGCAAAACAAAATTTTCACGATATGCCATTTCATATACAGCATCGTTTTCACATATTTTTGCATTTTCATTAAATGCAATACGAGGATCAACGAATATGGGAACAAACCTTTCACATAGTTCACCCTCGTCATATTTGGTTTCGGAAACCTCATCTGTCACTTCGCAGAAATAGTAGTAGTTATTCTGAATAAAACACTCATCTTCATGTTTTAATGATTTGCGAATGCGGTGAATATAGCCTAATTCCTCAATAGATTCAGGAATAACGTGCAGACCCGTTTCCTCAAGCGTTTCACGAATAAGAGCATCTTCTTTGCTTTCACCGTGTTTAATACCACCGCCTGGAAATTTATAATAATTGTTTTCCTGACTATGAATCATAGCAATTTTGCCGTCCGAAATAATGATTGCTCTTGCTGAGTGGCGAACGCTCAGTCGAGTGCAATTTTCATAATCATCGCTGTCCATAATGTGAAGCAGTCTCATTTTTTATTATCCTCCGTTTTTTTATATAACTCCAAAGCCGTCTGAATAAGCTTATTCACACTCATATCCTGAGACTTTGCATATTCCTTGAGTGCATCACGCTCCCCCTTGGGAACGTAAAAAAGAATTGAATCATAGTTTTCTTTTGTATACTGCTTGTTTGTATTAATTTTACGCTTACTGTCTTGTTTCTTTTGGCAATCTTTACAGCATTTCTGCGAACCGCTTGTTACTGTATATTTATTGTTGCATATCGGACAAATTTGCTCACTTCCTACTGCTATTGACAGACCTGTAAGTTTCTTTTCCTTGTAAGCCTTATTACGCAGAACCTGCGCTTTATCACGGCAGTAAATGCAGTATTTCGCTCTGTTGGATTTGGAATTAAACTCTTTGCCACACATTTCACAAGTATGGGTAAACACAAATAACCCTCCAAACTATTGATTTTTCATTATAGAGATTCCATATTATTTTATTTTTCTTCATAATCTTTTAGTCAGACAATAATTATAACTCACCGACAATCTCATTATAACTTACCAAGCTAACATTGCCCAGTTCTTCAGCCCTGTCAATACATCCTTTGGTAAATCCTGTCTTTGAGAAAAGATAATAATGCACATTTGTGTATGAAAAAAGCTTGCTTCTTTTCACAAGTGTTTCCAGTACGCTAAGGTCAACCTTTTCGTTAGTCCATTTGCACTCTCCAAAAAGTGCTGTATCCTTGTCCTGTTCGCCCATAATATCAATCTCTGTCTGCTTTTTTTCCTTCGGGTCATTTCCCCACCAGCGTCCGAGAGAATTAAACTCAATAGGACATTTTTCATCAAGAAGCTGTTTCCAGAGATACTGAGTACATATATCCTCAAAAACTTTACCCATATAATCCGACAGATAAGGCTCAATACGTTTATACACACGGTCAGTAGCACCACGCATAATAACAGAATTATTATCAAGTACAAATCTGTACCAGAATCTGAACATATTGTCCTCGATATAATATATTGTTTTGCGTGAATTCTTTTCACCATACGGAGTTTCTTTCTGAACAATACCGAGATTCATAAGGTTTTTGATGTATGACGTACACACATTAGTATCCTCGCCAACTTTTGTAGCAATTTCAGACATTCTTGATGCACCTGTTGCGATAGCAGTAATAATTGCTGTATAAATAGCAGGCTCTCGGACTTCCTGTTTCAATAGATTGGTTGGTTCTTCAAAAAGAAATGAAACAGGATTTAAATATGTGTTTTTAATATTATCTTCTATGCTCTGCTTATCGTTCATTTGCAGTAAATACTGAGGAGTTCCGCCTACAATTCCGTATATCAAAGCCTTGTCCTCTGAGGAAAAATTTTTGAAATAACGGCAAGTTTCTTCAAAATCAAATGGGAGAATCTTCATCTGAGCAGTTCGTCTGCCATACAGCGGTGCTTTATAAGCAAGCACATTATCTTCCATATATGACATCGATGAACCACAAAGAATAAGCATTACTTTTGATGTATCCTTGTATTTGTCAATAAGCATTTGAAGAGTTGATGCAAGACTTTTTGAAGAACGTGCAACATAAGGATACTCGTCAATTACAAGTATAATACGCTCATTTCTTGATAACTCAAAGACATATTCTAATGCCGACTGAAATGACTGAAATGATGTATCGGCAACTATACCGCTATTATACTCAATAATGCTTTTACTGAAATTCTCAAGATTTTGTTTGGCGTTGCTTTCAACGCCCATAAAATAAATGGATTTTTTGTCGCCTATAAACTCATTGATAAGTGCTGTTTTTCCTACTCGACGGCGACCATATATGACTGCAAATTCAAATTTATCCGATGTATAAAGGTTATTAAGTGCCTTTAATTCCTTTTCTCTTCCGATAAACATTATAACACCTCCATCTAAATTTCCTATATTATAACATATATTATAGATTTAGTCAAGTACGATTATGCAAATCATACTTGACTATTATGTGCTATCGTTTTAAGTAATTCAGAAGTTCACAGATGAAACAACTATAACCGCATCAGCAAAATGCACCGAGGAATATGTTGATATTACTGCGCTATTTACAAACTTAAAAAACTTCCGAAAATTATACTTAACAATAATATTATGCTTGTGTATAATATAATTGTCGAAAGACAAAAAAATTGAAAGGATATGATACAATGATAAACAAGGTTATACTTATTGGCAGAATTACCGTTGTTCCTGAAATTAATACAACGGCTGAATCAAGATACTGCAAGTTTGGTCTTGCGGTACAGCGACCAAAGAGAAAGGGTGAGGATACATCCGAAACGGATTTTTTCAACTGCATAGCTTGGAACGGAACAGCTGAT
>JAZSPM010000113.1:0-10094 GCA_045537455.1 Candidatus Ornithomonoglobus sp.
GGTAATTTTGAGTATTTCCGTGAGCATATAAACGGTTATGATACGGGCGAAACAAAATCACTTACGGAAAGTATTTTCTGTAAACAGGTAAGACTTATACAAAGCTTGCAAGAAAGTGCATTCACAGGTAAAGAATATCAGGATTTTCGTTCAGAACTTGTGAATACTTGTTATATCGGAGTATGCAGTCTTTCAGATGACCTCGTTTCAGTACGCCTGCAAAAACAATATGTTGAAAAGTACAGGAATAAGGAAAGCTTTAATGTGCTTTCTGAAATGGATAAGTACGAGCTTACAAAATTTATTGCTCCGCTTATAACCTCATACGATAAAGACGAATATGCAAAGCGTTTTGATAATTTTATGTATGGCTTTATGCTTGCTCATATGGAACAGCTGTCGTCAATGAAATACATGAGGGAACAGTTGATATCTACAGCAGAACTTCTTGAGAGAAAATCAGCTATACCACAGATTCAGGCGAAAATGCCTCTTATAAAAGATATTCAGACTGATGAATTCTGGAAAAACATCGGTATTCTTACATTTGAAATGCTTCGTAAGGAGCTTCGTGATCTTATGCAATTCCTGATTGGTGGAGTTAATCCAAAGCCTAAAATATTCACAAAGCTTGATGATCCTGTAATAAACTCCCAGGAAGGACAGGCTCTTGGAGCTGCTTATGACTTTGCAGATTATCGTAAAAAAGTGAATCGCTATGTTGAGGAGCATAAGAAAGATCCGGTGATTTATAAGCTTAATCACAATCTTCCGCTTTCAAAAGCTGATTATGAGGAGCTTGAAAGGATATTAACACAAGAACTTGGCGACAGTGACGACTACAAACGTGAATATGGCGATACTCCTTTTGGATTGCTTGTACGCAAGATAGCCAAGCTTGACCATGAAAGTGCCATGTCAGCCTTTTCAACATTTATAAATGATGAATCACTTAACCAGAGGCAGATTGAGTTTATATTGAAGATTATTAATCATATTGAAAGCAATGGATATATAGAAGATGTAAAAATACTGATGAAACCTCCGTTTGACAAGCCGTATAGTTTCATCAAGATGTTTGATCAAAAAACCAGAACTGCGCTTATCCAGACAATCGAAGCAATTAAGAATAATGCATTGAATGTTGTTGCTTGATAAGAAATTTTACAAAGCTGAGAAATATACGAATCGAGGCGGTTTACCCCGACTCTATTACTTGTTGTGCATAAACAGTTGTACTTATTATAGCTGTTGTATTTGTGATTCAATTTTGGATTACCAAAATCAAACTATGGAATATATTGGGGATTTAAATATTCAAAATCATAGGATATTATTCAAATTATTTAAGACGAGGAGAAATTAAAATGAATGCAATTGAAAACATGCTTACAAGAAGAAGTGTAAGAGCCTATAAGTCAGATATGGTGCCGAAGGAGATTATCGAAAAGATAGCCGAGGCAGGTACATATGCCGCAACAGGAATGAACAGACAGTCGCCTATAATTATAGCTGTCACAAATAAGGAACTTCGTGACAGACTTTCTGCAATGAACGCAAGAATTATGGGAACTGATGCAGATCCGTTTTATGGTGCACCGGTTGTACTAATTGTTCTTGCAGACAAATCTATGCCTACATATCTTTATGACGGTAGCCTTGTTATGGGGAATCTTATGCTTGCTGCTCATGCTTACGGAGTTGACAGCTGCTGGATTCATCGTGCAAAGGAAGAATTTGAAACTGCAGAGGGAAAAGAAATTCTCGCTTCACTTGGTATTACAGGAGATTACGAGGGTATCGGTCACTGTATTTTAGGTTATGCACAGACAGAACCTGCTCCTGCGTCACCGAGAAAAGAAAACTATGTCTATTTTGTGGAATAACATTTGCGTCGGGGCTTTATGCCCCGATTTGCTTAAAAATATTGATTTTGAAGTTTAGATATGATATAATGAGTTAAACAATATTTAAATTTTGCGAGGGGGCAAAATTACAATGAACAAAGCTAAGATAACTATATTAAGACGAACAGAAAACGGAATAATTATATTAGTAACAGGTGCAAAAGCAGCATTGAAATGTCAGCGACTTTCAAAAGAGGAAAATAAATATGACATGATTATACCAATGGTGATGACGCTTAATGAAATTCCTATAGTGCAGATGTCGCCAAGTTATTGCCCGACTTGCTGTGGATTACTTGCGGCAGGCTATGGAATTGATAATGCTAATTGTTCGGAATTATTTGAAATTTCCGATTATATCAACGGCGGTTTTACAGATTTGGAAAGCTTAATCGAGGTGATAAAACCGTTAATCGGGCTTTTTGAGGATGGTGTATATCTAATCAGAGATACAAAAACATTTCCTACAGACGGTGAGGGTAATTTCTTCTGGAATGTTTCAAATAAGCTTGAATATTACGATGCTTTCGCAGATGCATATTATATTTCAGAGCTTTATGAAACGGCAAATATTGACGGTGTATTTCTTTATCCCACTCAATCTCCCGACAAATATGACGAGAGTCGTGTTCAGCATTATATGGAAATGTTCAGCCAATCGGAAAGCCATCCTCGTGCTATAGCGTATAACGCTATGAGTGGAATGAGTGCTTTGCTTGACGGACATCATAAAGCTTGTGCTGCTGCAAGACTACATAGGCCTCTTGATACAATAATGATTACACCAGGCGGATTAGGTGGAAGGCTTGAGGATTTATATTTTGGTTTCGGCTATTGTGATGAAAATATGCGGATTAATCTTAATGAAATCAAAGGCATAGCAAAGGTATTGTGTATGAAAATTATAAAAAATATAATCTCCAAAAACAACACCAATCCCGTATATAACGCAGAGTTAGGCGAAGGAAGATTTATTGAGCGTGAGTGGGAAGATTTCTACAAAGAGAGCGTAAAATTTTATCCCACAGCAGAGCAATATGCGGCAGAATCTGTTTTAAGATATGATAAAGTTGCTGATATGACAGAAGCTGAAATGTATAAGCATATTCTTAAACAGGAGAATCCCGGATATTACGCCCAGATGCTTATGCATTTCCTATATCGTCATAATCTGAAACAAGTTGAGCCTATTTTAAAGAAGTTCGTGAATTTGCCTGTAAGTGTTGAAACACAGCAGGTGATAGGTACAGCGTTAAAATATCTGATTAATTTCAAAAGCAAAGAAACAGAAGAACTATGTATGAAATTCGTAATAGAAGACACAGAGTACCTTGCTGACATTGCCAAGGATTATTGGGAAGATGTAGAAGTTTCTTAACAGGATTTGGGTGCAGGATATAATTCATTGTAATGAAATGAGAAAAAGAATGATTTATATACGTGAATTCAAATTATGTGAAATTTTAACCAAAGGAAACAGAAAATGATAAAAAGGAAAAAGACAATGGAAATATTCAGAATTATCTTAAAAATTTTTATGTGGTTTTTAATAATAGGATTTTCCTGTAATTTTATTATGCAGACTGTAAGCTATTCGTTTTATAAAAATGCCAAAAAGACAACAGAAATATCCTATGAACCGCAATTTATTCAATTCAACGATACATTAACCGGTTACGGATATAATCTTGATAAATCAGCTGACATTGTAATTTTATTCTTCGGAGGTTCAAACTATATTGCATACAATTCTGTTGCTTCATACTCAGGAAAGTTTGATTATCCCTTTATTTCAGCTGATTATTATGGAACGCAGGAAAGTAAAGGTAAAATGAATTTGAAGACTATGCAAAAAACTGCAACCGAAATGTATGATTGGGCTAAAAATGAATATCCTCAAGCTAAAATAGTGGTTATGGGACACAGCTATGGAACGGGAATTGCCGCATATCTTGCAAGCGTCAGAGAGACTTATAGCTTATTTGTAGTAGCTGGCTATCGTGATGTTTCTGATTTATATAATAAAATGACGCCTATTTTCTGGGGACCGTTGAGAATATTTATTTCCAATAACATTAATACATCGGAATATGCAAAGAATGTTTCTTGTTCTGTATATGTTATTGGTTCTGATGCTGATACAACTTTAAATGCTTCCTTACAGGAAAAAGTAGCGGATTATTTTCGTAATTCTGAAATAAAAATATTTAGTGGAATCAGTCACGAAAATTATTTTATAACAGATGAAGTTATTGATTATATAAAATCCAAAATTATATGAAATATGAAATGATTTTCGGCTTGTTAATCTTATAAGCGAAGGAGATATAGCCATAACGCAGGATTACGGTTTAGCGGCAATGTGCCTCAGCAAAAAGGCAATTGTATTAAATCAGGACGGGAAAAGATATACCGAGGACAATATACAAGGACTTCTCGAATTTCGTGCAATATCTGCCAAAATACGCAGAAGCGGAGGACGTACCAAGGGGTTGCCTAAACGTACCGAACAGCAAAATCGTGATTTTGAAAATGCGTTGATTGCTGTGATAATAGGACAAAATTAGAAAAATATGCATATTACCGAAAATACAACATCCTGAAATATGCATTATTTTGATTTTTCAATATCCTATATTATGCGTAAACTAATTGTTCTTACTACTTGCATTTTTTGCAATATTATGATATACTTTATTTAAGCTTAAATATATATCATTAGTAATAAGGAAGTGACTATGGATGAATAAACGTTTTAATATAACCGGTTCATGTGTGCCTGATCAGCATTATATGGTTGATATAACAGAGCGACTTGAAAAAATCAAAGAGATGATTGACAGGGGAGACTATTTCGTTATCAATCGAGGACGTCAGTACGGAAAAACAACTACTCTGAAAGCTCTGAATAACTATCTTGCTGATTCATATTATGTTGTATCAATGGATTTTCAGCGCCAGATGAGCACAGCGAAATTTAAGGACGAGTATTCTTTCTCTGTTGCTTTTATTAAGGCATTCATTGCTTCACTTAAAAGAAATGAATGTTCAGAACAGCTTCTTTCTGCCATAAATAAGCTTGAAGAGATTATAATAGATAATCTTGATCTTGTTGATCTTTTTGTGAATTTGAGCGAGTTCTGCGGTTCGGCAGAAAAGCCTGTTGTTCTTATGATAGACGAGGTTGATCAGGCTTCAAATAACCAGGTATTTCTTGATTTTCTTGCACAGCTTCGAGGTTATTATCTTGACAGATTTGATTCACCAACATTCAAGGCTGTAATACTTGCAGGAGTATATGATATTCGAAATTTAAAGCTGAAAATGCGTGATGACTCCAATCATAAACATAATAGTCCATGGAATATTGCGGTAGATTTCAATGTTGATATGAGCCTTACCACTAACGGCATATCAGGTATGCTTACTGATTATGAAAAAGATCATAATACAGGTATGGATATAGATGATATCTCACAGCTTATATATGACTACACTTCAGGTTATCCGGTGCTTGTATCAAATATCTGCAAACTGATTGACGAAGATATTCATGAATGGACAGGAGAGGGAATTATAAAGGCAGTAAATCAGATACTTGCCACGAATACGCCTTTATTTGATTCTCTTATCAACAGACTTGAAGAATATCCTGAAATGAAGAAAAGCCTTTATAAGATACTAACTAAAGGGGACCGATTCTCATTTAACCCAGATCATGAACAGACTAAGCTGCTTTTGATGTTTGGATTTGTAAAGGTTGAAGATGGTGCTGTTGTAGTAGCTAATAGAATATTTGAGACAAGGCTATATAATGATATGCTGACTTCGGAAGAAATGAGAGCTACTCCTATATCTAAGGCAGGAGTATTTGACAAGCTGGCCTCCGTAATGTAGGCGGATGAATAAATTAAGTTTCGAATATATGGATATCAATTTTAAGAAATATTAAAAAGGTTTGAAATTATTTTGTTGAATGTATTGTAATATAATGCTCATAATAGTATTGAGTTTATTAGGGAGTGATATAAATGAAGTTGAATAAGATCACAATAGAAAATTTTAAAGGCTTTTCAGATGTGGAATTTATTCTTAATGGTAAAAGTACTGTGATTTTTGGTGTGAACGGTACAGGAAAATCATCAATTCTTTCTGTAATCAATTATTTGATGCGACCATTAATGAATAGATTAACTCAGTCACAAAGTAAAGCTTATAGTACTTTTTCTCCTGAAATTGTACGTATCGGAACAAAACAGATGAGTTTATCGGCAGAAATAAGCATTGATGATTTTACAATAGAACTGAATAGAACATATACAAAGCCAACTACAAGGCAAAACGCTGTAACAAAAGATTCTAAGAAAGAATATGCAACAATTGCTGCAAAGTTTCTTGAAGATAATATTCCCATATTCACTAGCTATGGAATTAATAGATCGGTTTTGGATATTCCATTGCGAATCAGACAGAAACATAAGTTTTCACAGCTCACTTCGTTAGAGCATGCAATAGATAATTCAATAGATTTTAAAACGTTTTTTGAGTGGTTCAGAAACCAAGAAGATATAGAAAATGAACATATTAGAGATACAGGAGATCATAATTATAAGGATAAGAGTCTTGAATGTGTTCGTTATGCAATAGAAAAAATGTTAGGGGATTTTACTGATTTAAAAGTTAAAAGAAATCCTTTAAGAATGACAATAAAAAAAGGCGAATGTGAAATAGTTGTTGATCAGTTATCTGATGGAGAAAAATGCACTCTTGCTATGTTTGGCGACCTTGCCAGAAGGATTGCATTAGCAAATCCAGGACTTTCTAATCCGTTAGAAGGAAAAGGAATAGTATTAATTGATGAAATAGAACTTCATATGCATCCCTCATGGCAAAGAAGAGTTCTTTCAGTATTAAAAAGTGTTTTTCCAAATATTCAATTTATTATTACAACTCATTCTCCTCAAATACTTGGAGAGGTTGACGATAGTTATAATTTGATATATTTAAAAACATCGCATGATGAGCGAAGTGTCGAAATAATAAAGAGAATGGATGGATTTGATAGTAATTATATACTCGAGTCATATATGGAGACAAACTCTTTGAACAAAGATTTTGATAACTTAATTACAAAAGCATACGAAGAAATAGATTTAAATGAATTTAGCAAAGCAGAAAAAACAATAAAAGAAATTGCTGAAATAGGAAATCAGAACAGTCCAGCTGTAATTGAACTTGAAGGTGCGTTGAAAAGAGGTAAGTTGCTTTATGAGAAGAATAATAAAGGATGAAGAACCTGAATTCTGGAGTAAGTATATTGCCCGACATCCAAGAGAAAATTATGATGATCTTGACAAGACTGATGAAGGAAAATGTATACGACATGAGATCAGAATGCATATGCTGGCACAACAGCAATATATTTGTTGTTATTGTTGTAAGATAATTAATGCAGATAATTCTCATAATGAACATATAAAGCCTCGCGATAAGTATCCAAATATTTCAATGGAATATACTAATCTGCTTGCTTCATGTAAAGGTATAACATGTGGAGAAAAGAAAGACCGTGAATTTAATGAACGTTATTTTGTTTCTCCACTTGAAGAAGATTGCGAAGAACATTTCAGTTATTTGCAGAATGGAGAAATAAAAGGAGAAACTGAAGCGGGTAAATATACTATTGAATTATTGAACTTAAATGAAAAAAGCCTGAAAAATTCGAGACATAGCTTATTCAAAGAATGTTTGCAGATGAAAGATTACTGTGGTAAGGAATACATAGAGTCAGAATATATAAATCCTAAAGACAACAAATTGCCAAGGTTTTGTGGTATGGTACGTTACTTTATGAATAGAGGATATTTTGATGTGTGAATCAATCTGAAAATAGAATAGTAATAACAATAGAGATTCTGTAATGAATCGGTAAAAGATAGTAACGATATATCTATTTAGTATATCAATTAGTTCATCAAATATCATGAAAAACTATCAGAATATATAGGCTATAGATCGTGAGTTGATTCTTGAATATAGAATAGGAGTGTTGAATTAGAGATGCTCTTATATAAAAATTGAAGTTAGTCCCCAATTTGCTTTTATACTTGCATTTTTAGCGTTTTTATGATATACTTTATTTAGATTATACCAAACGTCGTATTGTGCAATATAGAAACTCGGTTATGAAGGAGATGAATGCGATGAATGCTGCTAATAATCAGAATAGAAACTTACCTGCCGGTATTCAGGATTTTGAAAAACTAAGAGAACTCCAATATGTTTATGTTGATAAAACAGAATATGTATATAAACTCGTTAAATCAAGCATCCCTTTCTTCCTGAGCAGACCGAGACGATTTGGCAAAAGTCTTTTACTATCAACGCTCAAGGCATATTGGGAAGGTAAAAAGGAACTGTTCAGGGGACTTGCTATTGAGCAGCTTGAAAAAGATAACCCGGATGCGTGGGTTCCATATCCAGTCTTCTATTTTGATTTAAACGGTAAAGACTACACAAAAGAAAATGCAATGGAAGATGTATTGTCTGAACACCTTATACAGTGGGAGAAACAGTATCACTGCGAATCAGTTGAACTGTCTTTGGAAGGACGTTTTGCCAATTTACTGATAAACGCTCATAAACAGACCGGACGTCGCTGTGTTGTTCTTGTCGATGAATATGATAAGCCGTTACTTGATTTAATCGATAATTCGGAATTGCAGGAACGCAATAAATCTCTGTTCAAAGGTTTTTTTGGCAATCTTAAAAGCTGCGATGCTCATATACGATTTGTGTTCATTACCGGAGTTACAAAGTTCCATAAGATAAGTATTTTCAGTGATCTGAATCAGTTGTTTGATATTTCAATAAATGAAGATTATGCCGCAATTTGCGGAATTACGGAAGAAGAACTGAGAAACAACTTTATGCCTGAGATAAAGAAGTTGGCTGAAAAACAAAAAGTTGATGAAGAACTGTGTCTGAAAAGGCTCAAAATGCAATATGACGGGTATCTTTTTCATCAGGACGGGCAGGGAGTATATAATCCATACAGCCTGCTGAAAGCCTTCTTTGCAAAAGAGTTCGGAGCATATTGGTTTGAAACAGGAACACCGACCTTCCTCGTAAAGAAGCTCCGTGCCATGGACTTTGATATTCGGAAGTTTGCAGACAAAACATTGTATGCAAGTGCAAGTATGCTGAAGGATTATAGTGCTGATAACCCCGACCCTATACCGCTCCTGTATCAGACCGGTTATTTGACTATTGTTGAATATGATCCTTCGGGACGTGAATATACCCTTGCATTTCCTAACAATGAAGTCAAATATGGCTTCCTCGAATCATTGATGCCTGAGTATATTTCTGATTGTGGTTCAGGTTCTGGAATTGATATATTTACTCTCAGACGATATATCGTCCGTGGAGAACTTGAAAGCGTAAAGAATGTGCTTATTGCTATTTTTGCAAGGATCACCTATACTACAAAAGACGATCCATTTGAACATTACTTTCAGACGGTTATCTATCTAATTTTCACTCTTCTTGGTCAGTTTGCGGAATGTGAGATGCACACATTTATTGGACGGATAGACTGCAAGGTCGAAACGGATAAGTTCATCTACCTGTTTGAGTTCAAGCGTGATAAGACAGCAGATGAAGCACTTAATCAGATTGAAGACAAGAGTTATACACTTCCATTTGCAGCTGATCACAGAAAAGTATATAAGATTGGTGTATCATTTGATACAGAAAAACGTATGCTTTCCGACTGGAAGGTTGTAGAAGAATGAAACGTATGCACTAAAGACTATTTGAAATTAAAAAATGCCTCCGCAATGGAGGCAAATTAATAAATCAAATCTCGTGTAAGTGCACCAATTAGTACACCAAATATCATGAAAAATTATCAGAATATAAAGGCTATAGATCGTGAGCTGATTCTTGAAAATGGCTATTTTTAGGGAAATATGGCACTAGGTGACATTGGGCGATATGCACTCAGCAAAGCTCATAACCCGAAGGTCGTAGGTTCAAATCCTGCCGCCGCAACCATTTCTTATGCCCAAAATAGATGACAGGGCGAAAAACCACGCATTTGCGTGGTTTTTTTATGCTCTGACGCCGAATTTTTTTATACTGAAACCGTAGATGACATTTTGCCTTTTCAGCCTCAAAAGAGGA
>JAZSPM010000179.1:0-12952 GCA_045537455.1 Candidatus Ornithomonoglobus sp.
ACTGCGTGCGATAAACGTGATAAAGAGGATTTGGGTGCAAATTATACAGAGCTTGAGCCTCTTGGTGTAAAATTCAATCTTGGAGAAAATTATCTTGATAATATAGACGGTGAGATTATATTTAAAACTCCCGGCATGAGATATGATGTTCCGGCATTAAATTCCGCAAGAGAGCGTGGAGCAGTTGTGACGTCTGAAATGGAGGTTTTCTTTGATGTTTGTCCGTCACATATAATAGCAATAACAGGCAGTGACGGCAAGACTACAACAACAACACTTGTAAATAAGATGATGACAAAAGCAGGTTATAAAACATGGCTTGGCGGAAACATCGGAAATCCTCTTTTGACAGAAGCTGAGCAAATGAAAGAAGATGACTGGGTAATTCTTGAGCTTTCAAGCTTTCAGCTTCATACGATGCAAAAATCACCTGAAATTGCGGTTATAACAAATATATCGCCTAATCATCTTGATATGCATAAGGATTATCAGGAATATATTGATGCCAAGAAGAACATAATGCTGTATCAGAATGAGAATAATATTCTTGTTGTTAATGCTGATAATGATGTCACGTCGCAAATCGGCAACGAAGCAAAAGGAAAAGTAAAGTATTTTTCAAGAACAGATAAAAATGCTGATATTTATCTTGATAACGGCTATATCTGCCGTAGAGGTGAAAAGGTTCTTGATATTAACAGCATTACAATCCCCGGAATGCATAATGTTGAAAATTATATGACGGCTATGGCGGCTGTAGAGGGGCTTGTTGATGATGAATCAATAAGAACAGTTGCAAAGGAATTCGAGGGAGTGGCACACAGAATTGAATTTATACGTGAAATAAACGGAGCAAGATATTATAACAGCTCCATTGATTCAAGCCCCAACCGAACAATAAATACTCTTAAAGTATTTGAAGGTAAAAATGTGATTCTTATAAGTGGCGGTAAGGATAAGGGAATCCCATATGATGAAATAGGTGAGCCTATTGCGAACGGAGTAAAAACACTTATTCTTATAGGAGCAACATCTGAAAAAATCGAAGATGCTGTAAAAGCAACAGGAAAATCAGTTAATATAATAAAAAAGAACACATATGAGGATGTTGTAAAAACAGCATATGAGCTTGCAAAAGAGGGGGATATAGTTTTACTGTCACCTGCATCAACAAGCTTTGATATGTTCAGAAATTTTGAGGAAAGAGGCAACCTGTTCAAGGAACTGGTTAAAAAGCTGTAATGAGAGAGCTTATACAAAAACTTAGTGATATGAGGGGCGTATCAGGTTCTGAGTATCTTATCACAGACGAAATTAAAAATATGTTTTTACCGTATTGCGATGATGTTTATATCGATGCATTAGGTAGCGTTATTGCTGTAAAAAGATGCGGAAAGAATAATGCACCGTCTGTTATGATTGAAGCACATTGCGATGAAATCGGGCTTATGGTAACATCAATAACAGATGAAGGATATTTAACATTTGCAAATGTCGGCGGTGTTGATAACAGAATTCTTCCGTCGTTGGAAGTAACTGTACACGCAAAGGAAGATATATATGGCGTTATCGGAATAAAACCAAAATGGCTTTGCGAGGACGGAAAAACTGTTCCGATAAAAGAGATGGCAATAGATACAGGATTACCTCTTGACAAAGTAAAAGACCTTGTTTCGGTAGGCGATACTGTAACAATAGCACAATCGGTAGGTGCTTTGGGTAAAAAGCAATGGAGTGGTAAATCTCTTGATGACAGAGCCTCTGTTGCGGCTGTTTTAAAAACTATGATGAAGTTATCTGATAAAGAGTTAAATGTTGATGTATATGCTGTATGCACGGTTCAGGAGGAAGTGGGATGTCGAGGAGCTAAAACCTCATCGTATAGAATTAATCCTGATATGGCAATAGCAATAGATGTAACTCATGCTTTAACGCCTGATAATTCAGATAATGGCTTTGAAGCAGGAAGCGGTGCGGCTATTGCTGTAGGACCTAATCTTCATAAAAAGCTTGTAAAAAGGCTTTTTGATACGGCAAAAAAGTACAACATAAAAACACAGACAGAGGTTGAAGGCTCTGATACAGGTACAGATGCATGGGAAATTCAGACATCACGTGAAGGTATTCCGACAGCTCTTGTATCAATACCACTGAAATATATGCACACATCAGTGGAAACACTTGCTGTATCTGACGCAAAAGCAGTATCGAAGCTGTTGACATCATTTATACTTGACTTGGAGGAGGATACAAAATGGCTTCTCTTATAAAACAAATAAGCGAAATAAATGCAGTATGCGGTAATGAGGGTGCTTTAAGAGACTTTATTTTAAGTCATATAACAGCTGATGAAATAACTGTTGACACAATGGGCAATATAATTGCCCAGAAAAAAGGAAAAAACAAAAAAATCGCAGTTGTGACTCATATGGATGAAAGCGGATTTATAGTAAGTGGCATAACTGATAAAGGATATATAAAATTTAAGCCGTCAGGAAATATTGATATAAATACGGTGATTTCAAAGCGTGTTGTTATAGGTGAGAATAATACCAAGGGCGTTATTGGTATGAAAGCGATTCATTTGCAGACTAAGGATGAACGAAAGAATACCGTTCCTGCTAAAAATCTGTATATAGATATAGGTGCAAAGAATAAAGAGTCGGCTTTGAAAAAAGTGGCTTTGGGTGATTTTATTACGTTTGATACAGAGTGTACGGAGCGTGGAGATATAATAAAAGGCAAGGCTTTGTCAAGAAGTGGTATAATTGCTGTTCTTGATGCGATGAAGCAGGAATTTGAATCTGATATATATTTTTTGTTTACGGCACAAAAGGAAATCGGGATGCGTGGTGCAGATATAATATCAAGACGAATAGACACTGATTTTGTAATAAATATTGATACAGCAACGGCAGATGATGTGTTCGGAAATGAAAGAAAAACAGTAAGCTTAGGTGGCGGTGCTGTTATTCCTGCACTTGATAAATATGCAATATACGATAAAACGCTAACGGAGCTTGCGGTAAGCGTTGCTGAGAAAAAAAACATAAAAATTCAAAGAGCAGTGCTTAAAAATGAATTTTCGGATTCGGGAGCAATTCAAATGGGAGCGAACGGAACGAAAAGTATAAATATTTCAATACCGTGTCGTTATGCAAGGACTCCTGTTGAAATGATAAATAAAAATGACTTAAACTCAACATCGGAGCTTCTTAGTGAATTGATTAAAAAGATAGAGGAGATATAAATGGAACTGTTAAAAAAGCTTACACAAACAAGCGGAGCATCAGGAAATGAAAATAAAATCCGTGACGAAATAATAAATGCCGCACAAGGAAAGTGTGATGATATAAGCATAGATGCACTTGGGAATTTGATTCTTCTAAAAAAAGGAAATGCACCCGATAAAAAGAAAATTATGGTAGCCGCTCATATGGATGAAATCGGAATAATAGCAAAATATATTGACGAAAAAGGCTTTATCCGATTTGATTCAATAGGCGGTCTGTATACAAAACAGCTTGTCGGCAGACGTGTGATTTTTGAAAACGGGACAGTCGGAGTAATTGGTTGCGAAGAAGAAGCGTTCAATGAAAAGGCAAAGCTTGATAAATTGTATATTGACATCGGTGCAGGTAATAAAGTTAGTGTCGGAGATATGGCTGTTTTTGACGGGGCTATGGCGGTTCAGGGAGATACAGTAATTTCGAAAGCACTTGATAACCGTGCAGGCTGTTATGTTTTGTTAAAGGCACTTGATAAGCTAAACGGCAAAAATGATGTTTATATGACGTTCACTGTTCAGGAAGAGGTAGGACTAAGAGGAGCAGGAAGTGCCGCATATTCAATAGAGCCTGATTTTGCAATAGCTGTTGATGTGACTGATACAGGTGATACCCCTGATGCTCCTGTTATGGAAGTGAAAATGGGCAAAGGTGCGGCTGTTAAGATTATGGACAGTTCTGTTCTATGCGATGCATATTTAAGAAGCTTCATGATGGACACAGCAAAAAAACACAACATTCCGTATCAGGCAGAGATTATGGCTGACGGTGGTACGGATGCCGGAAAAATACATCTTACAAAAAGCGGAATAAAAACAGGAGGAATATCAATTCCGACACGTTATATTCATTCTCCGTCAGAAATGGCAAGCATAAGTGATATAAATTCCTGTATAGATTTGCTTGCGGCGGTTATAAACGAAATTTAAGGAGCAGTATTTATGATACGCATAATAATGGGAGGAATCGGCTCAGGTAAGGGACAAAGATGCCTTGACGAAATAGAGCAAATTCACAAAGAACACCCCATATCACGCTGTCTTATGCTTGTAAATGAGCATTATTCACATGAAACCGAAAAGGTGTTTAATGAACGCTTCGGCGGTACGGGACTAAATAATATCGAAGTAACAACATTTAAAAAGCTATCGGTTGAGCTTCTTTCAGAAAGTCAAAGGCGTACAATGAATGATGCAGGACAGCAGATAATTCTTCAAAAAACCGTTTCACAGTATATGGCGTCGAATCCTGAGATTAACTCTAATCTAAGACGTGCAATAAGAAGAAACGGTTTTCTTGACGTGCTTGCTCAGATGATAGATGAAATAAAGCATTATGATATAAGCATTGAAGAGTTAAAGCAGACAGCACATAGTATTACAGATAATAATTCATTAAAAGAAAAGCTTTGTGCTATTGCGGATATGTATGAAATTTATTATGCGAATTTTTCAAATATTGATTATACAGACAGCGGTGAAATTCCTGAGCTTCTTGCACAGGCAATAAATGAAAAAGACTGTTTTACTGATACATATATGTGGATAGATAAATTTGATGAAATCCTTCCACAGCAGATGAAGGTTGTTGAAGCTCTTTATAATAAAGTAAAACAGCTTACGGTAAGTGTATGCTATCCAACGGATGATATGGAAAAGCCGTTGTATGCAGAAATAGAAAGAACGCTAAGAAAAATACAGAAGCTTGATACAGAAATTGAATATATAGATTGCGGAGAGCATCTGAAAAATATAAAATCGCCTGAGTTGAAATTCTTGTTTGACAGATGGAACAGTGTAATGCAGTATGATAAAAAGGCGAAGGATATAAGTGTATTTGAAAGTCGCAGTACATACAGCGAGATTGAGCATGCGGCAGGTCAGATTGTGGATTTGGTACGTGAAAATAACTATAGATTCAGAGATATAGCTGTAATTTGCGGAAGTGAGGAAGAATACAGCTATCTTGTTGATACTGTGTTTGCTGAATATGAAATTCCAATATTCCCTGACTCAAAAATAATTTTATCGGACCATCCGATAGCGATGCAACTCCTTTCTGTTTTTGATTTGTTCGATAATGACTTTGATTATAATTCTGTTTTTGAATATTTAAAGGCGGGATTTATATATGAAGAAAATAACGGTAAAATAACAAATATATCTCAGGATGAAATTGACGAGCTCGAAAATTTTGTTTTAAAGTATGGAATAAGATATAAAAACAGATGGTTTTCGGAGGAAAACTGGAAAAGCGGAAACACAATTTCGGAAATAACAAAAGAAAATGAAAAGCTGATTGCCATAAAGGAAAAAGAGGAAGAACAAATAAATAATCTGCGTAAAAAGCTTATGGCTCCTGTAAAGAATTACGATGAACGCTCTAAAGGAATGCTAAGTGTAAGAGAACACGCAGAGGCGTTGTTTGCCTTTCTTGAAGAAATATATCTTTATGACGGACTGCGTAAAGAAATTATGTATTTTATTAAGCAGGACGAAGTCACGGAAGCTGATAGATTTGAACAGATTTGGGAGCTTATTCTTGATGTTCTTGATCAGCTTGTAATAACGCTTGGCGATGAGAAGATGAACAGGGAGGAATTTGGTTCGTATGTGCGTACTGCAATTTCAAAGTGTGAAATCAGAATAATTCCGTCAGGTATTGATAAAGTGTATTTCGGAACAGCGGAGCGTAATGCTCCTGCAGATGTAAGAGCGTTATTCATTCTTGGAGCAAATGCCGGGACTTTCCCTAATGAAATTAAAAATGAAGGCTTTTTATCAAATTCTGACAGACATTATATGGAAGAAAATAGTGATGTAAGATTAGCACCTGATACAAGCGGAAGAATGGATAAGAGAAGATATAATGTTTTTAAAACTGTATCTGTTGCAACAGAAAAATTATTTATCAGCTATGCAATGCAGGATATAGACGGACATCAGTTATCACCATCAAGGCTTGTTGTTGATATTATGAGAAAATTCCCGAGTCTTGTTCTTGAAGATGATTTTAATGAATCAACTCAAAGACCGGGAATATACATAGCTTCACCAAAGGTGACGGTACATAAGCTCTTAAAGAGCAGAGCTGATAAAACAAACAATCCCGTATGGGATGCTGTTTACGAGTATTATAAAGAACGTAATCTTTATCCGTATCTTATAAAAATGATAGATGAAGAACGTGTAATGGCAAGACGTTTTTCAACAATACCTCCGGAAGAAGCTGCTGAGCTTTATGGAAACGGTAAAGCTGAATACAGTGCAAGCCGTTTGAATGTTTATGCAAAATGTCCGTATCAGTATTTTATGCATTACGGGCTTGGTTTAAAAGAACGTGAGGTATGGGAGATAAGTGCAGGCGATGTCGGAACATACGCTCATGCAATAATTGAAGGTTTTTGTCATGCAGTAGAGTGCGGAGAAACTGATTTAGTAAAAAAATCTGAAAAATGGAAAGAATTAACGCCTGAATTAAAGGACGAGATTTTAAATAATCTGTTTAAAGCAGCAGAGGATAAAATCGGCACATCGTCAATAACACAGCAAAGTAAGGTAATGAATGTTATGAAGCGAATGGAAAAGGTTATAACAAATGCTGTTTCGACCGTACATTCAAGTTTAAAATACGGCAAGTATTCGATTGTTGATGAAGAACACGAATTTTCAATGGATATAACAGACCGTGTTGCTTTGCGTGGTATTATTGACAGACTTGATATGTGTCAGTCGGACAAGTATAAAGGGATACGAGTAATAGATTATAAAACGGGAGCAACTGTATTTAATATAACCAACATACTGAATGGTGTTGATATGCAGATGGTTTTGTATGCGGCAGCGGCAAAGGAATATTATTCACAGCTTGACCCTGAAAATGAATATAGACTTACAGGAATTTATTACAGTCATGTCAGAAGTGATGTAAAGAATCAAAAATCAGATAAAACTGTTGAGCAGATGAAATTGATGTCGGTGTCGGATAAAAAGTTCGACGGTATAAGCTTTATTGAAAGTGATGACGACTATACCTCGTTGTATGATATGGACGAGCGTATAGAGCAGAGTGAGCCGAGTGATTTTCTTGATTTAAAATTTAAGAGTGACGGTAAAATACATCATCATTCAAAAAATAAAGTTAAAACCTTTAAGAAATCCGAAAAACTCATTGAAGCAGTAAGGGATATTGCAGTTCAGTATGACAGAGAAATCAGAGAAGAAGGAATAATAAAGCAAAATCCGTATGTGGAAGGAAGTAAAAATATGACGTGTGAATTTTGCGAATATTCACAGATTTGCGGAATCTTTGACACTATAGAAGGACGTGTTCCTGATAAAAGCAAGAGTATAGATATAGGAGAGGAATAAATGGGAGTTTCATGGACGCCCGAACAAAGGCGGGCAATAGATTTGCCGTCAGGAGAAGGTAACATACTTGTAAGTGCAGCTGCCGGAAGCGGCAAGACTGCTGTTCTTGTTGAAAGGATATTTGAAAAGGTAAGCAAAAATAAAATTGATATAGACAGATTTTTGGTAGTAACCTTTACAACAGCGGCAGCAGCCGGAATGAAAGAAAAAATCGAACAACGCTTCCGTGATGAAATGATAAAAGCATCAATAGATGAAAAAGAATTCTGGAGCAGACAGCTTCGGCTTATTGACGTGGCTGAAATTACAACAATAGATGCCTTCTGTTTAAATATATTAAAGAATAATTTTCAGTATATCGGAATTGACCCGAACTTTCAAATAATGGATACTCTTGAATATAATCTTCTGAGAGAAAGTGCTATTGTGGATTTGTTTGATAGATTATATGAGGAGCAGGACGAAGGCTTTTTAATGCTTGTTGAGCAATATGCTACTTTCAGAAGTGATGACAAGCTCATAAGGCTTATATTTGGTATTTATGAATTTATATCATGCTTTGCAGAGCCTAAGAAATGGCTTCGTGAAAAAGCCGATATGTATTCAGAGGACATAGAAACAGGCACATGGAGTCTGAATTGTATAAAGTATTATGCTCAGCCGGTAGCCGAAAATGCTATTATAGCTGCAGAGGGGATGTTAAATACAATCGCAAGCGAAGCTTTGGGGTGTGAAGGCGGATATTTTGCAGATGCAAATAAATCAATAGCAAAGGAATCTGAATATGCATCAATAACAAATGCACTTGAGTATATATACACGGCGATGCAGGAGCTTCTTGAAGTAGCGGATTTTAAGGGGATGTGCGAATGGAATAAGCGTTATCCGAACAAATCTGAAATATTCAAAGGTGAAATACCTGCAAGAATAGCGGGAGTATATAAAAATATTGAAGGCTTTGAATATTATGCAAAAGAAACGAAAAAGCTTGCTGATAAAATTGATAAGGATTTATCGCTCATCTGCTTTACAAATGTTGAGGAATTTGCAGACACAGAGCAACTTGAGGTATTAAAAAAGACGATTGAAGAGCTTTACAGAATAACTGAAATGCTTGATAATGAAATATCTGAAATTAAACATAAACGAAATTCTTATACATTCAGCGATATAGAGCATATGACGTATGACTTATTTGCTTCAAATGCAGATATAAATAAAAGCTATACCGATAAATATTATGAGATTCTGATTGACGAGTATCAGGATACGAATGGATTGCAGGATGCGATTTTTGAGAGCATATCAAAGCAAAATATATTTATGGTTGGAGACTTAAAGCAAAGCATTTATCGTTTCCGTGGTGGAGACCCGTATATATTTAAAAGCAAGAGTATTTCTTATAAAAACGGTGATGGAACAAGAGTTGATTTGGCTAAAAATTTCAGAAGCCGAAGCGAAATTATAGATAGTGTAAATAATATTTTTGATGCGGTAATGTCAGACAGTGCCGGAGATGTTGATTATTCGGGTAGTGAGCGTCTTGTTGCAGGAAAAGATGACCCAAGAGATAATTTCTACCGTTCAGAAATGCATATATTACAAAAGTTTCAGGATGTTGAAACGGAATCAGATAACGAATATCTTGAAGCGGAATATATTGCAAAAAAGATACTTGAGCTAAAAGGTAAACCTTTTTATGATTCAAAAAAAGGTGTGACACGTGAGCTTAAATACAGTGATTTCACTATTTTATTAAGAGCTACAAAAAACAGTGCGTCTACATATAGTAAGGTTTTTGAAAAATACAATATTCCGCTGTTGGTAGAATTGAATGATTATTTTGAGAATGCTGAAATAAAGGCGATGACTGCACTTATAAGCGTTATTGACAACCCAAGACAAGATGTACCGCTTGTAACGGCACTGCGTTCGGCATTGTTTAATTTTACGGACAGCGACCTTGCACATATAAAAATAAATTTTGGCGGCGATAAACGATATTTTTACGATAAAATCAAAGAGTGCGGAGAATCTGATGATTATCTGAGTAAGCGTTGTAAAAAGATTACAAGCTCAATTTGCAGATGGAGAAAATACATCAAGCAAAAGAGTGTTGCAAGTCTCATATGGACTATATATGAGGAAACAGGATTTTATGACTGTGCATCGGCAATAGGTGGAGAAGCGGCACAGGCGAATTTGAATTTGCTTTATGAACGTGCAAAAAAATATGAAATGTCAGGTTTTAAAGGATTGTTTTCTTTTACCAAGTACATAGAAAATTTAAAGGAACGCAGTAATGAAATGGCAGGTGCAAGAGCTTTAAGACATGATACTGTCGTTCTTATGACGATTCATAAAAGTAAAGGTCTGGAGTTTCCTGTTGTGTTCCTTGGCGGCATGGGAAAGGAAGCCCTAAAGGGCGGAAGCATGGATGAAAAGCGAGTAGTATTACATAAGGATTTGGGGATAGGATTAATGTATCCGGATATCGAAAATGAATTTTACCATAATACGCTTTTCAATACTATTGTCGGATTTAAGAATAAGCAGGAAGAAATGTCCGAAAAAATGCGTGTTCTCTATGTTGCCATGACAAGAGCACAGTATAAAATGATAGCAGTAGGTACATACACTTTTAAGGATTTTGATGCTGCTGATGCACAGATAGAAAAGTGGAGTAAGCTGCTTAATAATGGAGTGATGGATGTTACAAAGGTAATGTCTGCGATAAAATATAGTGACTGGATTATTCCTGTGGCTATGCAAAGTAAGGACTGGGATATTGTATATAGCGAAATAAAAAATGAAGAAGCAGAAGAAGCTTCTGAAAATGAAGAAGCACAGCAACGTGAAATTAATCAGAAAGAGCTGAATGAAGCCGTATATAAAATCCTTGATTATAAGTATCCGTATACAGAAAGCACATTGATTCCGTCAAGAACCACTGCAACCGAGATGAAAGAAATGCAAAATACAAAACAGCATTTTATAGGCAACGTTGCAAAGCCAGCTTTTATGACGGATAAAGTAGAAGCGGCAAAGCGAGGAACCGCATATCATAATGCAACAGCGTTTATTAACCTTGAAAAGCTTAAGGAAATATCGTCGGAGGAGGTTATAAATGCCGAGCTTCAAAGATTAGCATCCGAAGGGTATATTGATGAGAAATACATAGACAGCAAGCTTATACAAAAATTATTGAGCTTTTTTGAAAGTGAAATAGGTATAAGAATGTTAAATGCAAAAAATGTATACCGAGAGAAAAACTTTCAGGTGCTTATGGAGTCGTGTGAATATGACGAAACAATTCCAAAAGAAAAAAGTGAAAAGATGATTTTACAAGGTGTTGTAGACTGCTTTTTTGAAGAAGAAAACGGCAATGTTGTTTTGCTTGACTATAAAACAGATAGGATAATTAATGGCGATATATCAAAAGCAGTTGAAAGCTATACACTTCAGCTTGAGCTTTATTCAAAGGCAATTACAGCGGTTGCGGGCTTAGATGTGAATGAGAAGTATTTGTATCTGTTTGATATTGATTTAGCGATAGAAATAAAATAATAAAAAGCAAATATACTTTAACAAAAAGCATTGACTTAATTAACTGCCTGTGATATAATATGGATGATTTTGTAATATTAAACAAACGGAGGAATCAGAAATGGGAAGAATACCTGAAAAACTAATCAAAAAAATAGAAAATAATATAGAGAAAATCGGAAATGATTTGCGTGATTTCCCGGGAGTTGAAGATGGTAATTATATTAAGAACCTTGAAAGAGCAATAAAGGTAAATCATATTTTTGCATGGACACAGAGCTTTTTTGTAGGAATGTCTTTATGGGCGTATCTTGATACAAATGATAAGAAGTTCCTTGATTGGGCAGAACAGTTTAAACAGAACTATTACAGTAAGGTTTTCGACACTCCTATGGAAACCATGCACGACGTTGGGTTTTTGTATTCACCGTATGCTGTAATGCTGTATAATATTACAGGTGACGAGGATTATAAAAAAATCGGTATAAAGGCAGCTGATGCACTTGCTATGCGTTATGAGCCTAAGGGTGGTTACATAAGAGCATGGGGAAGAATGGATTATAAAACTCCCGATTATGTTGACAGTGAGCTTGCAAAAGACCATTTCTTTACAGAAAGTGAAGGCTTGGCAATAGTTGACTGTATGATGAATTTGCCTATTTTGTTTTGGGCAAGCGAGATTACGGGACACCCCTTCTACAAGAGAATAGCTATGATGCACGCAGATACAACCATGAAATACTTTGTACGTGACGATTATTCTGTAATGTACGCATACAGATTCTCAGAAGCAACCGGTGAACCGATTGGCGAGGCAAATTATTGCGGTTATGCAAACGGTTCACATTGGGCAAGAGGAACAAGCTGGGCTATCTATGGCTTTGCTATTGCATATAACTACACCAAAAAGGCAGAATATCTTGATACATCAATGAAGCTTCTTGATAAATTTATGCTTGAATGTAATGGCGAAATGCCTGTTCATGATTTCAGATTACCTGAATTTGAAGAACAAGCTATTGACACCTCGGCAGCGGCAGTTGTTCTTTGCGGTATTCTTGAAATTGAAAAGCATAAAACAAATAAGCATTTACAGTCATACAAAAATACATTAAGAGAAAACCTTGAAAAGTATATTGATTATGACGAAAACGTAATGGGTGTTTTAAGAGAACAAAACGGACAGCATAAATATGCTTCATACGGTGACTATTATATGATAGAAAGCTTTATGAAGGCTGATTCTGATATCAAAGTATGGTAAAAACGGGCGTGTGTCTGATAAATTCAGGCACACGTTTTTTATAAATATGACAAATATTTAAAGCAATGTTACCAAGAATTAATATTTTTTTTGCAAAAAGTCTTGATATTAGTGAAAAAATTAGGTATAATAAGTGAATGATTTAGATGACATCCGATTTATCAAGTGTTTGTGCGGTGTTTGAGCATTTGAGACTACTGCACATAAAAAGTGAAAAGGTAGATGCCAAAAGCAAACTGCTACTATTTTTCAACCACAAATAGGTATTATGCAAAAATAAAAGTAAATATAGAGTTTAAAGATGATTGTTTTATAGAAGAAAACAGTCATCTTTTTTTTTATTCAAAAGGTAGTGTAAAGTAACATATGAAAAATAAAGTATGCAAAAAACTACCGTCACCCTTGACAGCGATGTCAAAACAATGCTTAAAATAATGAGCCGATGGTGAGAAACTCAAGAACAAATTGAATTTTACCATCGACAA
>JAZSPM010000001.1:0-17550 GCA_045537455.1 Candidatus Ornithomonoglobus sp.
GAAAGCTGAAAAAACGTATCAGATTGGAGATGAAATCATGACTCCTGAAGAAGAACTGTATCTTTTTCGGCGTATATCTCAAATGGCTGACAAGTATATTCCGACAAAAAAGTTGTTGAGTATACACGGAATTACTTTTCAGCAAGCACTTTCCGAAGCTGAAAAGTGGCGGAGTAATTTCTATAATCTTCTTGATAAGTATAATATTTGCAGAAATAATCTGTTTTCAATTTGCATTGATGTTATAGAATTAATTGAGGAATATCCTGAAAATAACGATATACAGCAGATTTATTGTATGCTTATTACTGATTCGGGATTATTGTTCCCAAGAGGAAAACGAGGAAAGGAAATAACTGTCCGAAGTTATCTTCGTCAGAAGGAAAATACTGAAAAGCTTCTGCAAGCAATAGCAGATGATAAAGCATTGAAAAAACAGCTGAAAACTCTTAGGAGTAAAGCAAAATTAAAGCATGAAATTGTTAAAAGCGATGATGAAGAAAATGCTGTGTACGAAATGACTTTACAGCATCAGCAGCTGAAAGCAGGGGAGGGCAACACCATATATATGGACAATGTTTCTGCTTTAATTCAGCAGATAAACGGAAATCCATATATGAGAAAAGTGAAGCCGTATTTGCTGTTTTCAGTTCTGTTCCGTAAAAGCGGTTACTTAATGAAAAGGACTGCATATCAGGCTAATATTGAAAATCTTTTTGAATATGTAAATTATAGCATTGAAAATGATAATGGCAAGAATTTCAGCGATTATGGATTCGGTATTGAATTGTATGAGCATTTGAGGCGTTTTTACATGGAAGATAAAACAGTAGATGTTCCGCTTTCAGATTATTGTTTTGCAAATATTACTAATCTCAGTGACTGGTATTATAGGTTTTGTGAATCAAGTGAGGAAATTCCTATGACGCTTCTGAGAAAAATATCAGAATTTAAAGCACCAATGTTTCCAATAATTCTGACTGATGAAATATATCAGGGATTTGATATTGACGAGTTTGAGATAAAATGTCCTGTGTTGGCAAGAAAAATACAAAAAGAAATTCAAGTAGATAATAAATTGATACGGGATTTTTCAACTGCTATATATAATAATGACGATGTAAGTAGAAATATAGTTCAGTTTTGCGAGAAGGTGGATGTCTATAAGTTCTGTGATAAGAAAACTGCTTATAAAGCTGCTGAAATTCTCTTGTATTGTGAAGTTGAAAACAGGCTTACTGATGAACTTATTTTTGTTGCTGAAAATTGGATTAAATGAAATGAGCGTGTACTGCAATGCGGTACACGCTTTTTGTCAATACAAACGAATTCCTAAAAAATAAATTTTCTTCGGAATTAATTCGGATATTACTTTTTATCTGTATGTGGTAAAATTAAGTGAATATATATTCGGAGGTGTCAGAAAATGACAGAGCAGGAATTTATAAAAAAGTACTTCAAAAGATTTAATATGACGGAACTTCTTTATGATTTTGACAGCGGATCACTTGCAATTAAACTAAGACGATCAGGATTGGGGCATATAGCTGATAAAATAGAGAAAATTCCCCATAACGCTAAAGCTTTGTGTGAGATTTATAGGATTTTCGGTTTAAATCCTGAATATACCGAGGAAGAAATACGACAGCAGTTTAATCTTCAGAAACAGCTGTGATAAATGCATTCACAATGGTAAGCAGTTCTTTTCGTGATTTTTCAGGGCATTTACGGCAGAGAAGCTCAAGCATATTCAATTCTACTGAATTTCCTGCTTCGCTTTCTCCGAAAAGAATATAATCTGTAGGGAGATTGAGCAGATCGGACAGCTTTGCGAGAGTTTGAATTGATACACCTTTTACGCCTAACTCAATATCAGAGCAGAACTTGGTTGAAACATCAAGTTTTTCTGCAAGCTGTTCTCTGGTATACCCTAAAAGTTCTCTTTGGGCTCTTATTCTGGAGCCTGTTTTTTTGTAATCAAGTTCTTTCATGTTTTAATTATCTCCTTGTTTTCGTAGTTAATACTATAATTGTATATGATAACAGGAAAAATATAAATAAACAACAAGCGTTGACAAAAGAGAACTATTAGTGTATAATATAGTAGGAAGATGCGGAATAATCTTGTAAATTATTTGTTTAATTTACAATTTATTTCGTAATAATTGATAAAAATAGTTGAAAAAGTGATGAAAATATGTTATAATGTTGTATGTGGTAATATTGTTTTATAATATCACCAATAGATAAAAGGAAATATGAGTATGTCATACATAACAACAAAACTACAGCCATTAAAAAGCTATCCGACTTATCAATTCTATGCGAGGGTTGATTCAAAGTCATTGGATTTGCAGTGTACATTTAAGATATGTATTCTTGAAACGTTTAAATGGCTTAGAGCAAGACTTAAAAAGTTTAGTAATCTTCCTGAGGGAATGTTAACACCTGAACCTGAAAAGTATGCTGATTTTTCAGATGATTCCATAATTTCTTTCAGCTATTCCAATGGATTAAGCGTTGATGTTGTATACATCGAGAAAAAAGGGGTATGGTCATTCAGAATGACAGAATCGGATATAGGAGCTAATATTGGTAAGGAAAACGAAAGAAAACCTGTTCAGGGAAGAACGTTCAGTACTGAAATTGCTTTTTTAAAGCAGGGAGATTACATAGAAGCAGGAGTACGAACTATATGTTCTGAACCTTCTGATACTACAGCAGATTGCGAGGTTTTTCGTCCGACTGTTGTAAAAGCTCTTGCTGATAATGCAAATGTACGCTTAATGCAAAGCGGTTTTATTCTTAATAAAAAGCCTCTTGAAATAAACAGTAAGTCTGATTTAGAGAGGTTTTTCGGAATTTATGAGGATAATTCTCTTAACTTTCCAATTGTTCTTGTTGCTGACAGCGAAACGGAGATAAAAGAAATTGATATTGAAAAGATCAGTACATTAAATAAGACGTTTAGTGCTGTGAATTGTTTTTCAGCTGTTAATGTTACATTGGAAAATAGTAATCCGAACCTTAAAAAAATTTCCGAATTTATTCCTGACAAACGAAAAAAGTCCAAGGATAAGCCAAAAGAAACAATAAGGACTGAAAAAGTAAAGCTTCCTGTATTTGATTATGTTGAATTGGCAAGAGGGCTTGTAGGTTTTGCAGTTGTTGTATTTGCTGACGATAGGTATTTCAAGCAGATTTCAAACAAAACTCATATTAATCTCAGCTATGGCGATATTGTTGTTATAAGCCGAAAAAATATTATTGAACGCTATTCATATAAAGATTATTATAATGATATGAGTGGTTTCCTTAAATCTTTGCGGTATGAAATAAATTCTATGTCAAAGAGAAAACAGTATGATTTTGGAAATGTACTATTTCATTCTGACGCTAAGCTAAAAGAATATCATACAAAAAGACATGAAACAACATCATTAGAGGAAGAATGTCGTATATATCGTCTTGAAAATGCTGAATTGAAATCACAGATAAAGGATATATCGCAGTATCATACGGATATGCAGCAGACAGCTGAATCTCTCAGAACAGCGTTGAAAAAGATTGACTCATTGCAGAAAGAACTTGAAACCTGTGAAACATTATACAGAGAAGCTTTATCTAACAATGAACAAAAAGAATCAGCGTATCAAAAAAATGCTGAATTGATTTCCTTTTATAAAAAGCAAATAGAAATAGCAGCGTTATTTCCAACCGATAAAGATAAAATTTGTGATTGGATTGAAAATAGTTTTGCTGAAAATATAGTGTTAACGCAGCGTGCCAAAGCAGAAATGCGAAAATTCAGCGGAAATCTTGATATATCATCATTTTGCGATGGTATTGTATATATGAACAGTTATGCAAGATACAGAAAGCACGAAATTTCTGAAATTGAGTTGCAGTTATATGCTGAACGAAATAACTGGGAAGTTCAAAACTGCGGCAAAGAAACCATAAAGATGAGAAAATCAGATTATACAGTAACATATGAGAATGAGCAGTATATTCTTGATTTGCATATAAAACATGGAGTAAAAGCAGAAGAACTTTTACGTATATATTTTTGCTGGGATGAAAAACGGCAGAAAATACTTATAGGTTCAATGCCGGGACATCTTGCTACAACAAGACAGGGAACATGAGGGGAGGTTAATATGTCGGTTTTCGATGGCGATAGATCGCCTATAAATATTCCTTTTCCTACAATGGGCGGATTGTTTTTCTGGGAAGAGCTTGATTGTCAAAAAGGATATACATTGCAAAAACACGTTATTGAAGGTCATTGTAGAATCCTTGACTCTGATGATATCAGAGTTGCTTGGGGAACAGAAATTCAGATGCGAGCTAAATTCCGTGAGCTTGTTGATCCCGACCGACACGCTGAATATGGGGATATAATAGGCGTACATAGAGGACTGTACGATCATTATGGTGTGTATGAAAGTGATGAGGTAATATACCATTATGCTGCTGAAAATGGAGATTTTGGCAAAGCCTGCATACATATTACGACACTTGAAAAGTTTATCGGAGAATCCGGAAATTATTTTGTACTTGAATTTCCGGAAAACTATGGAACTCCTGCTAAAGTTGAAATGTCAGTCGAAAAAAGTATCACTGCTTATCCCATTGATATTACAAGAGAGATTAAAGAATTAGCGTATCACTTATATACACCTTCTGAAACAATTGAACGAGCCAGAAGTAGATTAGGAGAAGATAGGTACAATTTGATCGTAAATAATTGTGAGCATTTTGCGATATGGTGCAAAACAGGTATACACGAATCACATCAGGTTAATGGATTAATTGATATTTTATCCAATGTTATTGTAAAGTATTGATGTTGATTTGCTCCGATTTATTTTGGAAAAACAATAGAAACTGTGTCTGGAGATGAAGAAATGTCTAAAGCGATTATAAATATAACCAATACTAAGTGCTGCGCATTCTGCAAATATTGGTGGGATCCGACCTGTAAATATATTATGCCTAACATCAATAATCAGTGGTATTATGAAACTACCGCTCAATGTCGTTGCATTAAAAAAGGGCATGATACATTTGCTCACTCAAATTGCAGTATGTATCGGTTAAAGATTGAAATCTGAAATTAATTAAGCCCTCTTGGAAATTTAAATCTGAGAGGGCTTAGCAAATTGAAAATATATTTTATACTAATCCCTAAAATGTTAGTAGACAAAGATGATGAGCAGAAATGCTGTATGTCAAGGCGGACGACGAAAGCATATTGTCGTATGGTGAGGAAGTCCAACGATGACATAAGACATTTACGCCATTAGATTTGTCTACTGTTGTTTCAGGAATTAGTATTAGTAAAGGAGCTTATTATGGGAATCAAAGAAAAGGATTTAGAAGGCTTAATTTTACAATTGTTTGATACTTCTCCTGAAATACAGAATAAAATACGTAATATATGTGGTATTTCACATAGAGAAACAGAAATTTCAAATGAATCTGCTTGTGTTAGAAATACAGTAGATAAAAGGAATAATATTGATGTGGATATCTCAAGGCTCAATGCGGAAATAATTAAATACAAAAAAGAATACCAAACAGCTATTGAAGCAAAACTAAAATATGAGAGCAAAATTTCGGAGATTAAAGAGTATTGTAAAAAAACAGAAAATGAAAAGAAACAACTTGAGATAAGCATTAAAAATCTTGAAAATGAATTGGCAAATGTAAAAGATGAGCTTGGCAAAGCTAAAAATGCTTTAGCTGTATTGAAACAAGAAAACAATGAGTTGATCAAGGAAAAAAATATTTTGTCAGTGTCGCTTTCTGAAGCGGATACTGAATTATGTGAATTGAAAAATACTTTTTCTATGCCTGTTTCGCTGCTTGCACGATATAAATCATTGTCATTATCAATCAAAGAAGGACTTTCTGATATAATTTGTGATAAAAACGAGGTGTTTTTTGTTGCATCATGTTCATCTTCTGAACATTTAAAATCGATATGGATATATACCAAACGATTAATTGCAAATAATGGTGAAATCAACGAAATAGAAGTTTTGAAAGATATTTTTGATTATTTCTTTGAAATGTTTAATAATGCATTAAGTGAACCTGTGTACGTAAGAGATGAAGTAGAAATTGGAATGGTATTTGATGATGATAAATATGACAGAAGCAGTGATAGTTCTACATCAGGAACGATAAAAAAAGTATTATTAAAAGGATATAGTTCAATAAATACCAGAAATATTATTTGTCGTTCGTTGGTCAAAGTTTGAAATATGACAAGTAGGAGTTGAAATTTTAATGGGAACTCAAAATAGTATTTTTTTAAATAAAGATTTAATGTATTTATCTAAAAGCTTAAGTTTTCAAAGCAGTAGAAGCATTTCTATAAAGGATTTTTATCTTTTACATATTACAAATGTGTGCTATGATGAACAAGCTCCAAAGAAAGAAGCACTTGAAAATGTGTTATCTTCTTTAAAAATGGATGGGATTAATTTTGTTTTTCTTATTGTGGGACGAAAGAACAAAGTTGATTTTTATTATGGCATTTCAAAAGATATGAATTATGGGAAAGAACTTGATTTCGAAATTAAAGATATCGGTGATAATATCCTTATGCCGTCTATTCAGGGAAACTTTCGAGGCAGTCGTGTAAAAGCATTAAAGAATGATGAAAAGAAAGAAATACTTGAAACTTTAGCTAATATGCCGGAAGTTGGTGTAATTGAGGGTGTACCGGGTGCCAATAAGGATGACGAGAAATATCAGGGAATTGACAGACTTATCAATATTATGTATGGTGATTCATATTGTTTCCTTGTTATTGCGAAGCCATTAGATATGGATGCAATTCTTAAAATACAGGAAAACCTTTACAAGTTTTATGATAATAATGCTCCATTAGCAAAAGTCAATGTACAGACAGGTCAAGGAAAAAGCTCTGGTAAATCAGATTCCGAAACTATCGGAAAAAGTAAGACAGAAGGTGAATCAGGATCTACTACAAATTCAAGCGGAAAAAGCGAAGGATTTACAAAAACTAAGGGGGAAAATACAAGTAAAGCAAAAGGTACTTCATATAGTAATGGCGAAAGTACAGGAAGTAGCAGCAATAGTAAGACATCTTCTAAGAGCGGTTCGGAAAATGTTACTACAGGTAATAGTACTTCTGATTCTACACAGACAGGTACGAATTCATCAATATCTAATACTATAGGAACAAGTACATCTACAACGGATAGTGATAGCACTACTAAGGGAACAAATACTGGCACTTCCGAGTCAAGCACTACTACTGTGGAGTATGTAAATCGTAGTGTTCAGGACTTTATTAAATTTATGGATGATGTTGTATTTCCTCGTCTTGATTACGGAAAGGGAAAAGGTACATTTCTTACATCAATGTGTGTATTTACATCGGAACCAACATCATTGCGAAAGATCAAGAATACCGTTACTGCACTGTATTCCGGTGAAAATGGAAATAAAATACCATTGCAATCCTTTGATGTATGGACTGCAGCGAGAGATTCATTTTCTTCATTTCAGCTTCCTTATGGTTACTATATTGCAGAGGACGAAAAACAGTATCTAATGCATTTTGCGATGCATCATTTTATAAATAAAGAGGGGCTTTCATATTTAGGCAACTGGATAACTACTAATGAATTAGGAATGATTGCAGGTTTGCCGCAAAAAGAAGTAGTCGGTTTAAGTCTTAATGAGGAAGTTGAATTCGGACTTAACTTCGAATTGCCGGAAAATAAAGACAATCAGATTGAACTGGGAAATCTGATACAGAATGGTAATGTATTAGAAGAAAGTACAGTATTTCTTGATAAACAAGATCTTGACAAGCATATTTTCGTATCCGGTGTAACCGGAAGCGGTAAAACAACAACGTGTCAAAAGATACTTAGTGAAGCCGATGTTCCGTTTCTCGTAATTGAACCGGCAAAAACTGAATATAGAGTAATGATACATGAACATGAAGATTTGTTAGTTTTTACATTGGGTGACAATCAGACTACACCTTTAAGAATGAATCCGCTTGTGTTCTATAAACATGAAAGTATAACATCAAGAGTTGATATGATATGTGCTTGTATTGAATCTGCATTTGATATGGAAGCAGCTATTCCACAGATTATTGAACAGGCTTTGTACAAAAGCTATGAAGAAAAGGGATGGAATATATATACGAATAGACATTCAAAATATTTGGATCCTTTTGATGGAGAATTAAATGTATTCCCAACAATTTCTGATTTAATTAATAATTGTGAGAAGGTAGTAAAAGAACAGGGATTTGATGAAAGGCTTCAAAATGATTATATAGGTTCAATTAAAGCTCGACTTCTTGGACTTACAAGCGGTGGTAAAGGCTTTTTACTTAATACTGAATCATCTATAGATTTTACAGAACTTCTTGACCGCAAAGTGATTTTTGAACTTGAAAACATACGCAGCAGTGCGGAAAAGTCGCTTATAATGGGATTTATTCTCATCAATCTTTCAGAAGCTATTCGTGAGAAATATAGAAAATCCGGAAAGTTTCAGCATATTACGTTGGTTGAAGAAGCACATAGACTTCTTAGTAAACATTTACCCGGAGATAACCCGAATAAGAAGCAAAGTGTAGAAATGTTTTCTGATATGCTTGCTGAGATAAGAAAGTATGGCGAATCTCTTATGATTGTTGATCAGATTCCTAATAAGCTTACACCGGATGTGCTTAAAAATACAAATACAAAAATTATTCATCGTATTTTTGCTTCTGATGATAAAGAAGCTGTTGGAAATACAGTAATGCTTAAAGAAGAACAGAAGGACTTTCTTTCAAATCTTCCTACTGGACGAGCTGTTTATTTTACAACTGGTACAGAAAAGGCTATTCAGATTCAAATAAAACCTTCTACTAATACTTCTGATGTACCTCCATCCGATGATGAGGTACGAGAGAGAGCAGCTGCATATTATATTGAGAATTATAAGAAGGGTTTATATATGGGGCTGGAACTATTAAAAGCAAAACCAACAAAAAAGCAGTTTGATTGCATCAGAGAACTTAGCATGGGACTTGTTACTAATTGGAATTGCGAATTGAACAATAATAACAATGCCTATTCTCTTTCAGCAGAAACTCAGAAGAAAATAAAATCAACAATTAATATTATTGGCTGCGAATGCCTTTGTTATTATATAAATCGTTATGAAAAGGCACCAAGGCTGTATGATTATATATTGAAATATTTTTATAAGGAGAAATAAATTATGAGTATATTTGGTAGTATTGGAAGTTTTATTAGCGGTGTCGGAAGTGCAATTTGCAGGGGAGTAAGCTCAATTTGCTCTGCAATAAGCGGAACGGCATTAGGTAGTTCGTTAGGAAATGTCGTATCTAAATTCGTTTCTATTATAGGTGTAGCAGTTCCAGCTATTAACGTTATCAACATTGTAAATGCAATTCTTGTAGTTGCCAATATTGTGTCGAAGCTTGCGGAAGCAATTGGTATAAAGGAAAAAGATAAAGATGAACCTGACGAACTTGCCATGAAGGCTGAAAAATCAGATAAGAAACCTGAGGATTTCGATTCTGTTGAGGAATATATAAAATATCTTCAGGAAGAAATAGAATTGACAGATGAAGAAAAAGAAAAACTTGAGAAAATGGACGATGAAAAGCGTTCTGCTTACCGTGCAACCGGAACTTATTTGTATACTAAATGCATAAATGAAAAACTCGGACTTGATAATACAGGTATCAAAAATCCTGAGTTAATCGGTATTACAGCTGATATACTCGTTGATCTTGCAAAATTGAATGATAAGATTTCACCTGCGGATTTTATAGTTTATGCAAGGCATTTACACTCAACGGGGCTGTCTATGAACGATTTTTCAAATTATCTTCATAAGAGTTCGACAAATATAATGTTAGACAAAAAGGTGCAGAATGCAATTGTTGATGCAATGCGTGAGATTGACCCGTTAATATCAGAAATAGATATTGACAAAAAATTGTTTGAGTTGAATTTAGAGGACTGATAAAATATGAGTGTTATTCATTGTTTAATGTGGATAAAAGATAGTATGGTTTCAACTATCATCTATAATCAAAGCGGAATAAAGTATGATGTATTGAAAATAGGTGAAAGAGAAGAAATACAATTAGACGAAAAATATTGGAGTAAATTGAAAGAATATATTGGTATGTGCAGCGATGATAAAATTGACTTGTGCCTTATATATGATGAGATGCCTGTTCTTAACGAGACAATAATTTCAAATTGTTGTGAGAGTTGTCAATGTGTATGGAGCAGGACTAAAATTGAAGAAGCATTGTCATTACTGAAAATACAAAATGCGGTTGAAATAAGAAATGAAGATGGAATATTGTTATTAACCGTAGGGTGTTCATTAAATTTTAGAAAAGATAAGATTACTGTTATGACGGCAAAATATACTTTGCCTGATGAAGAAGTAATTATAAAAGGAAATGAGTCAGTTAAAACAACGCCTTTTTTAGAATACTATAGCAAGAAATTAGAAGAATATAAAGAGGGGTATGAAAAATGAACCTTGAAACAAAATCTGTAAATCATATTATACTTCGTGATAATATGTTGGAATCAATCAAGCGAGCTGAATTTTACAAAGAGTTACGAAAAATTGTTGCAAAAAAATACAAGGAACATGAGGATAGTTTTTTCAAGGATCCGTGGATTGCTTTTTCATTTAATGGGAAAAAAGGCTATTGGAATAATAAACTTGAGATTGCAATTCCTGTACAATCTTCATATGATTCGCTGGAACAGAAATACTTTGATTTGCCACGCTGTGATTTAACAGAATATGGTGCTAAGGAATTATTCAATAAAAAAAGCAATTGCCCTAATGAGATATTACAAGGTATTAAAGCTTCAAAAAAGTCACAAAAAGGTCATTGGATAGGTTATGATGGCGGCTCATTCTGCGTTGAAACTGAACGACATGCTAATTGGAATGATAAAGATTCAATACAAATCGGTGTAGTGAAAATTGATGCTGAAAATTTTAAAAAAACCATTATTTCAGAGAAATATAGCATAATAGGTAATGATATATTTAAAAAAATTATAAATATTCTTAAAGAAAGTTCTATTACTGAAATTAGTGAAAATAAAGTTGAACGTTTGGCTGAAGTTTTTTCGGTTGATATAAAAAATATAAAAAATGAAATATATAAAAAATTTGCAAAAAAATATGTTTTAAAACAGGATGCAGCAGAAAAATATATTCAAAAATTACTTGAATGTGATACAATCAGAGCTGATCTGGAAAAGTATGACAGAAAATGCCTTGAAGATGTAAATTCCGGGCATTGGGAATTATGGTCTGATGATAAGCCTATTACTAAAGAAAAGGAGATAGTTGTAAAATTAGAACAACCTTTGAGAGCAAGAAATCCTATAAGTGATATTCATGAAAATGGATTAATCGGAATTGACTTTGGTACGAAAAGTACAATAGTTTCTGTACAGGACGGACATGAGCATACTACCTTGCTGCGTGTTGGTATAGGAAAGCTGAATAAAGCACCGGAAGCATATCACTACGAGAATCCGACGATAATGGAATTTATTAATCTTGATAAATTTTTAAAAGATTATCACAGTAAAAATGGCAGACCTGAAACTTCTATTGATGATCTCAGAGTTTCACATGCTGCAGACAGGGATTTAAAGTCATGTGACAATAATAATTTTTTTGATTCTTTCTTTTATGATATTAAACAGTGGTGCGGGGACGATAGTAGAAGAATTAAGATTATTGATCAAAAAAATAAAAATTCTGAAAGAGAACTGGCAACTTTTGTAAGTTTGTCAGAATCAGATTTTAATCCGTTAGAGCTTTATGCATATTATCTTGGTTTGTATATTAATAATATGCATGAAGGAATATATCTTGATTATGTTATATCGTTTCCTGTTACATATACACTTAACGTCAAGACTAAAATACTTGACAGTTTTAAAGCTGGATTAAAAAAATCATTGCCGGAAACAATTCAGAATAATAAAGATGTAATGGACAAATTTCGTGTAAGAATGGGAGTTAGTGAACCTGCTGCTTATGCTATTACAGCTTTAAAGGAATACGGTTTTGATCCTGAAACTAAGGATGATAAATACCTTTATTCCATATTTGATTTTGGCGGAGGAACGACGGATTTTGACTTTGGTATCTGGAGAGGTTCTGATGATAGAAATCGAAAAGAAGAAGACAAAGATTATGTTATTACGCATATAAATTCAGAAGGTGACAAGTATCTCGGCGGCGAAAATCTGCTGGAATTACTTGCTTTTGAGATATTTAAAGCGAATAATGAGTTTATGAGAAACGGAAAAGTCAAAGATGATAGTTCACAGACTTCATCTTCCGGATTTTCATTCACATTACCGCCTGAATGCGTCAAGCCGTCTGGTTGTGAAACTACAATAAGGAATACACCGTCTGCTAAGCGTAATACTAAACAGCTTATGGAAGTGCTTCGCCCTTTTTGGGAAGGAATAATAGCTGTAGCAGATAAAGCAAAACCTGATAAATCTGAAAAAAACGAAGAAACCGAACAAGAAGAGCATACAAAAGAATATAATGGATATATTTTTAGAAATGACGAAAAAGTGAAATTCCCTATTTCTGATGACGGTGCAGTAACAGTTGATTTATTTGATAACAACGGACAATTTATATTGGGTCAAAAGCTTTATGTTAAAAATGAGAAACAGCATATATCTGTCGATCTGATTAAAATTCTGGAGAATCGTATTGAACGAGGTGTTAGAAGCTTTTTTGATTCAATAAAGTTGTTGTTAAGAAGTGACATCGTTAAAGAAAGTGGATTAAATGAAATTCAGATTTTCCTTGCGGGTAACTCAAGTAAATCACCTATACTGAAAAAACTTTTTGTTAAGTACATTAATCAGGAGGATCAACATATTAAAGATTCTTCTAATAATACGCATTTTAATCTTTATCCTCCGCTTGGAACAGCAGAAGCTATTAAAATACAAAAGGAAAAAGGTATAGAAGTAAATAATGATATTACAGCTCCAACAGGTAAAACCGGTGTAGCTTATGGTTTAATTAGCGGGCGTGAAGGCGGTCCAATTCTTGTAGAATCTGAAATAAAAGCTGAAAGTCAGTCGAAATTTAAATATAATATCGGCAAAGCAAGAAAAGGTAAATTCTATATAGTTCTTGATCGAAATGAAGTGGGTTACGGTGAATGGGTACGTTTTGGTGTAGCAAGCAGTGAGGATTTTGAGATATACTATACATCATTACCCGGAGCTGTGAAAATGCCTATAAGTGATTCTGGTTTTTACAAAAAGCGTTGCCGTATTTCTGAAGTAAATGCAGAAGCAGATATTTACATTCGTACAATCAGTGATGCTCCCGATGATTTGGAATATTGTGTTTCAATTGGAGAACCTGCCGAAAATGCAAATGTTGTTCGTATTCATCTAAATTAATAAATAAGGTGGTAGAATTGATGCTTATACAATCATTAATAGAGGCGTTAATTGGAGTAAGCAATATCCAAATGCTCAATGAAATAACCCGAACGATAAATAGTGAAAACGAAAGAGGGAATGCTTTAATGAAAAATGTCAATGATGCAAATAAAATGAATATAGAAAATTTAAAATTAGGTAAATGGGAGGGTAAGCCAATTGAATGGTGTGTGCTTAAAGAGGAAAGTTTTGGTACTCTTGTAATAAGTAAAGATAGAATTGCCCAGATGGTGTTTGATAACAGTTCATCAAATAATAATTGGGGAAGTTGTTCGTTACGTAAGTTTCTTAATGGAGATTTTTTTAATCAAGCTTTTAGTGATGATGAGAAAAAGAAAATAGTTAATGTGAAACTTGATAATACCAAGGATGATATTTTTATTCTTACAGAAGATGAAGTAAAAAACTTGCTTAAAGATGATTATTATGATAAATTGGCTCGTAATAGAAATGAAAAATGTAATTCTTGTTGTTGGACACGAACAAAGGATGGCACAAATGTTAGAACAGGTTATGCTTCAGCATGTTGGTGTCCTCATTCACCTAATTATAGATATTCAGTTCGTCCTGCAATGTATATAAAAATGAAATAGTTAATTGTTGGAATATTCTTGTGTAATTTAGAGTAGCCAGCGATATTTTGTGGGAATTTTAAGTTGTATATCAGAGCAACAAAAAGGTACATTGTAATGATGTAAGTGAAAGGGGACTATAAAAAATACTCTGAACTATAACCAAAAGTCAGAGGCTGTGGGTAATGTTTGTAGGTGAGCAACAGAAATATTTGAAGCGTTTTTGACCCCAATTTTGACCCCTAATAACATCCTCACAGCATGTAAGCTGGTGAATGCTCAAAAATGAGAAATGGCGTATTATAGCCATAAACTCATTCAATCAGATGCGATTAGATATACGTAAAATTATTAAGTAAATCTCTCATAACCCGAAGGTCGTAGGTTCAAATCCTGCCGCCGCAACCATTTCTTATGCCCAAAATAGATGACAGGGCGAAAAACCACGCAGTTGCGTGGTTTTTTTATGCTCTGACGCCGAAATTTTTTATACTGAAACCGTAGATGACATTTTGCCTTTTCAGCCTCAAAAGAGGATTTGAACGGGCGTTTTTTCATTTTCAAGAGAATTGAGAGCAGATTTGGAGAGAAATTTCCGAAGTCTGCTCTTTTTTATTGCGAAAAACTTTCACAAAGTTTCCGGCGGTTTCTTGTTCGTTATGCCGAATTGATTGGGAGTCACTACTCTCGATTGGTTCGGCTTTTTTTATTTCCCCTATACATTATAAAGGAAAGAGAGATGATGCTAATGAAGAAAATCACATTCAATGCTCTGCTCAATCACAAGGCTCATAACTATAAGCCGATGCAGATTGAAGTGGAGAAAGTCATTCCCCTCTACGGAAAGAGATTCGAGCAGATGAGAGATCATCCCCTTGAGGACGTTCCCGAAATCATCGAGAACAGAGATCTCATGTATATGGAGGGTAACACAGCCCACTGTATTCTCTTCCTTGATGCCAACGGCAGCGATGGAATCCTTGTCGAAGCCGAGGGTGCTGACTACGCTCGGAAATCCGAGTTCATCTCAAATGCAAGAGCAATCATTGAGGCGAATGATATTACCGCAGGAGAACGTCAGCTCCATGCTGAGCTGAGAGGTATGGCAGACCGAATTGCAGAGCTTGCCCATGCAGGTCAGAAGCACTTCATCTTTGAAGATATGCTCGGCGATGAAGATTTGCGAGTTCTGATGATTCGGGCTGTGGCTGAAATGCTTGATAGACGTGAAGATCTTGCAGAAGTTCGTGACCACTACCTGGGAATTACAGGTCAAGCGGATTTCACGGTAACTGCAAAACCTGTGCAGGAAATGAAGCTTTATTGTCCCCTTGAAATTCAGGCTGAACCACAGATTTATGAAACGGATTGGGATGCACCCTATGAAGATGATCTTGAGGTTATTCCATCAAGCTGTGCTTGTGGCTGTGAGGATGAAATCAATGCTGCCATTGAGAAATACTCCGAGCCGGAGGAAAAGCATCGTGGACTCATGATTTATTACAATGAGGATTCACCAGTCAATGAAAAGGTTATCTCCGCATTCCCGTCAGTAGAGGTCAGAAACGGAGAGCTTGTTGGTGTCCTCACCTGTCAGGTTACAGAACCGCTTACCGACAGCGAAATGGCTGAATTTCAGGATTGGTGGTCTGGACAGGCATCAGATGCAGTACGACTGCTGTACATACAGCGATAAACCACAGCAGACAGAGTTCCTCAAAATTCTGCTTGTCGGTCATGAACAACTGAATAGCTTAGATATTGGCTTGCTCAGATCCTGTGTATCAAGGATATGGGTAAGCCATTTTTGCACCATAGAGATTGAGCTGATCAATGGCACAATCATTCACAATACCACGGAAAGGAGTACATCACATGGCAACGGCATCGAATGTAACAGTGATTCCTGCGAAGCCGCAGACAGCAAATAATCGCAGCCAGTATAAACAGCTTCGTGTGGCTGCTTACTGCCGAGTATCGACTGAACAGGAAGAACAGCAGAACAGCTACCAGGTGCAGATCGAGTATTACACCGATCTCATCCACAGCAAAAAAGAATGGACACTTGCAGGTATCTTTGCCGATGAGGGCATCAGTGGTACACAGACCAAGAAACGTACAGAATTCAACCGCATGGCATATCGCTGTCCAAACTCCAAGGTTGTGGGAACAAGAATGATTCCGGATTACGAACTGGAATTCAGAGGTGTGGCAACCATCGTCCCGAAGGAAGGTGCAGAGGTTCCTGTTCTGCTCTGGGAAATTGATCAGAGAGATGAACTCTCCTTGGACAGATATGAGGGCTTCCCAAGAATGTACCGCAAGGAACTTTTTGAGGTAGAGGTTGACGGCAAAATCCGTGAAGGCATGGCATATCTCATGAATTGCGGTGAGATCGCTCCTCCGAGTCCGACATACTACAACGGCATTAAAAATGGCTATGAGGCCAACGGTATGGATACCTCGTATCTGAGAGCTGCTCTTGAACGTGCGGTATACCATGTACAGCATCAGGAACAGGAAGAAGATGAGGATATCGAAGAAGATATGGAAGAAACCGATGACTTCCAGATGACTTTTGAATAGGGGTGATAACTACGAAATACAAGGGCTTTGAAGTGAAGATCACACCGAGCAGACCGTTTCGAGTAAATCGGGACGGTCAATCTGTTCAGTGCGATGGCTTCATGATTGAGATTTATGACAGCAAAGAAAAGAAAAACGCTGTCGACATCATCTATGCAGCAGTCGGCTATGAGCTTCTGGAAAATGATATCCATGAAGCAGAACAACTGGTAAAGGATTATATCGACAGCGAAAAACTCGAACTGAGGGAAATGATGGAGGAATATCATGGCGATGAATGATAAACCGAGGTGTCCGCTGATCGGTGCGGACGGCAACATTTTCAATCTGCTTGGTATGGCAAGCAGGACGCTCCGTGAAAACGGCATGAGAGAACAGGCAAAAGAAATGCAAAGCAGAGTTACAGCCTCCGGAAGTTATTCGGAGGCTTTGAATATTCTTGGCGAGTATGTGGAAATCTGCTCCGCCGAGGAAATGAACGAAGAACCCGACGAGGGTATAAGCATGATGTAAACCGAAAACATGGAGACCTGCAAATAAAAGTCAAGGGATAAAAAGAAAGTTTCACAAGATTTTCACAAAAGAAAAATAGGCACGACAATTAGACTGCCGAAGCAGTCTAAAAAAATGAAGTTTAGTTGTAATCAACCGGCAACCTTGACAGAACGTCATAAAAATGCTCTGTGTGTCATGCCGATGGTGAGGAACTCATGAATAGATGCAGTCAGTCACCGTCAGGCAAGCAATTGTAGCATTTTTATGACAACCTGTCAAGGCCAAGCGGCTTGTGCCGTGCCTGGATATGCCTCTGGTTTAGAATCTATGAATAGATG
>JAZSPM010000035.1:0-24075 GCA_045537455.1 Candidatus Ornithomonoglobus sp.
GGCTTGTGAGTGCGGTACAACCAATCAGGGCAAATTCTGTCAGAATTGCGGTAAGCCAAAGCCTGCAGGCGCACCACTCTATAAGTGCGACAAATGCGGATGGACTCCCGAAGATCCTCAGAATCCTCCGAAGTTCTGTCCGGAATGCGGTGACATTTTTGACGAAAACGATAAGTAAGAAAATAGTCTTTCGGGGTGCTTTCTGCACCACGAAGAAATAAAACGGAGGTGTCTTTCGTGAAAAAGAAAAGTATTATTTTTATAGTAATATCAATCATTCTTGCAATTGTGGGTTTTTCATCTACAAACACATCAAAACAGACTGATGTTATTTCAAAGGCTGTTTACGTAGAAGACGGTAAGGTTCTTCCCGAAAACGAGGGTAAAATTGTTATCGTTCCCGGTAAACTTGAAGCAGTAACTCCTTTGGTGGATGAAATTACGGGTGTAGAACTTCCCGGTGTAATCGCTAAAAGAACCGTTGAGCGTTACGAAAAGGTTCAGAATTCAGACGAAGATAACGGAATATATTACACATTGGAATGGAAAAACACGATACTTGGCAAAGATAATGAGTTTAGTGATGTAGTCTCATCTTCTCTTATAGCAGAAGCTAAAATAGGTGAATTTACCATTGACAACAACGCACTTCATCATGTAGCTGTAGGAAAACCGTTTACGGATTTCGATTATCAGGTAGTGAGTCAGAGAGGTTATAATGTACATCCGACCACAAGCGTTACATACATAAGTAAGATGGATTTTATGCCTGCCGGCAAGCAGGATTATAACTCTACCATGCAGTATAACGGTAAAAAAGTTTATTACATGGATTATGAGAATATGCCTCGTATCAGCTATGTAACTCAAAGAGAGGAATCAGGCGAATACACATTTATTGGAAAACAACAGAACGGTAAGATTATGTATGACAAAGACCTCGGTATGCAGGCGGCTTTTGACGGTCTGCAAAATCCCACCGAGCTTGCAGAAAGAGTTGAAAGCGGCGGAATGATTGGTGCGTATGTTGCATGGGCACTCGCTGCGTTCTTCGTATTGCTTGCTGTTCTCAGTATGAGAAAGAAAAAGGAAAACTAATCTGAATCCATTAAAATATATGAAGGGCGTGATGATATGAAAGGCTTTTTGCTATCGTTTTTGTTTAACCTGATATTCAATGCAGAGCTTTTAGTTTTGGCTGTTATTGCGCTCCTGCTCCATATATTTTTGAATTTTCCCATAGCTATCGCATATGTGCTTTTGGGATTATGGATTTTATGGGCGTTACTTATTACGTTGGGGCTTGGTGTGCTTTCCAAAGGCACACCACCCCCGCCATTTCAAAAAAATGTGAACCCTTATTCAAAGACAACAAAAGACTTTACGGACAAATCTCAAAATAATGATAAAGAATCAGAATCATAAAACCGCAGATGTGTGTTATTGATACAGTCTGCCTGAAGAAAAGGAGGCAGGTAAAAATGAAAAAAAGAATATTAGCACTTATATTAAGTGTATTGACGATAATGAGCTTTGCAGCGTGCAAGAAGGCAGATAATACGGATAAGCCTGAAATCGGCACGCAACACGATGCAAACGATGGTATTAAAACCATTCAGATTATTACCGGCGAAGGATATAAAGAAGAATATGATGAGGATAGTTATGACACGATTATCAAGGTAGCTTATCCGGTGGTAATGCTTTACTATGGAGATGAAAACAATTACTCCGGGCTTTCAAAGGCTTTGGAGAATAACAATAAATCGGAAAAAGAATATCTGCTGAACTTCCTGAATGAAAACAAGGATTATGCAACCGAGTGTTACCTTGAAGGAAATGAATATTTTTCACCCTTTGAATCATCTGTAACATCTTATGTCAGGAGAGCTGACGCCCAAGTAACAAGTATTTTGTACTTTGGGTATGAATATACGGGCGGAGCACACGGCAATTACTATTATCACGGCAAAAACTATGATACAAAGTCAGGCAAAGAGCTTGTACTGTCAGATGTTATAAATGATAAAGATAAGCTTGCAAAAGCCGTTTCCGAGCAGCTTGACAAGCATTGGAGCGATATTGAGTTTAATGAATCCTTTGATATTGCAGAAATCATAAATGACGAAACAGCGATTTCCTGGACACTTGATTATAACGGAATAACAATCTATTTTATGTCGTATTCCATAGCAAGCTATGCATCCGGCGTACAGATTGTAACCATTTCAAACGAGGAATATCCTGATGTTTTGAAAGCAGAATATAAAAAGCTTCCTTCCTCTTACGGCATCGAGCTTGCAAAGGATGCACCTTTTTACTATGATGTAACCGGAGATGGAGTCGTAGATGAAATTTTTGCAGGTGGATATGAAAGCAATGAAGGAGATTCAGGGTGTATAGATATTACCGTTAACGGAGAATCATTCGAGGAAGAAGAATGGTTCTATGGCTATGATGCTACCTTCGTTCATACGGCTGATGGCAAAAACTATATTTACTACGAAATTTTAAGAGAGAACGACTATAGAGAAACGATTTGTTATGACCTTTCCTATGGCGTTAAAAAGGCAGGAAGTGTTGACGGCGGACTTCGCAGAATTTTCCACGAAGGCGGAGAATTTTTAACCACGCAGGATGCTTTGACAAATCCCGAAGGCTTTTACCTGAAGCAGACAACGCAGAAGCTTTCAACTGTCTCAGGCTACAAAGAGTACCGCACAGGTGATGACGGAATCCCTGTAACCGACGATACCTACTTTACATTTGATGAAGAAAGCACATTTACTTTCACGCTCCTTCAAGACCTTGAAGCTGAAGTATATGATGAGAAGAAAAACACGGTAAACGGCAATAAAACACTCAAGGCAGGTGACGAAGTGCTTTATTACAGTACCGATAACGAAAGATTCGCTCTTTTGAAATGTTCTGACGGTACAATCTGCCGTGTTGAAGCCGTATATAATTCCGATTTAGGTTATATAGCTATTGACGGAGTTAATATTGAAGAAATATTTGATGGCATAATATTTGCCGGATAAGGAGCAGCCTATGGGAAAAGGATTTCAGAAGTTTGTGGAATGGTTTAGCGATTGCAAATATGTTCCGGTTGGTTCTCGTTGCAGTATATGCGGTAAAAAACTGAATTTCTTCTATACAGGCTTTTGGAGCATCAATGTACAAAATTATAACGGACATTTGTCTGATGGTGTTATGTGTACGAATTGTAAGGAAAAAGCCGAGCAGTTAATTAAAACAAAAAAGAAGTGGCTCGGCGAAGAATTGCAGGCACTTGACCAATGGCAAAAATTCGATGCACGCAATATGGATTTTTATTCATTAAGTGATATAAAAATGCTTATAGAGCAAAAAGAACTATCCAATAAGTCAAGTATTTCATCTTGCGACAACCGTGGAACCGGATTGTTTGAAATTGAGGAGTCTTTTGGACTTGACATCAACGAATTTACTGTGGGTGTTTTCAGAAATAAAAAACTTAATGGTAAAACTGTTACCTTTGGAACATCGGAACAAAGCACATTCCAAAAAGATGACCGTGTAAAGGTGTATATTGAAGACCTCGAATTTGAAGCAACGGTTCTGGAAGCACATAGATTTGACAAGGAAACTACAAACGGTCGGGATATGGAGAAGATTTTCTTTGACGAGCTTAGTGCAAATCTTAAAATAGGTAGTAAAATCAAAAAGAATCAGCAAGGCTGGCTTATACTTGATATAGATTGGAAATACAAGTTAGACGGTGGCAAAGTCGTAAAAATAGGCTGAAAAACCCGATAAAAGGAGGAAAAGAAAATGGCATTTTTCGATATATTGAAAAACAAAGCTACTCAGGCAGCTCAGGTCGCAGGTGCAAAGGCAGTAAACAATTTTGGGCAGGTTGCAAAACAAGCAGTAGCAAACGTAGGTAACAAAACCTATACAGTAACTTTATCCTGTATTCCTGCAAATCTTGCAGAGTTGAAAGCAATGCCTGAAGGTGCATTAAAAGAACCGGAACACACAGCAGCACTTACAGTTGCGGCACTGTGTATGTATCCGATAGATATGATTGATTTCTTCACTATAAAATACCTCCGTAATAATTTAATCTTTCAGAATGATGCTGTTGTCAGAAAACAAGCTACACTTGCATAGGAACTCTTGAAATTCCTGATATGGATTTGATACCTGAAAACAACGTTAAAATCCACACAAGACAAGGTGTAGATGTTCACTTTGATACAAGAGCCTGTGTAGCAGTATGATACAAAAATAGTAATATAAAACGAGAGTTCTCATAGAAATCGTTAAATCCTATAAGAACTCTCGTAATGGTGCGGCTGAAAGGACTTGAACCTTCACGTCGGGGACACTAGATCCTAATGGTTATATAGCATATGTGAAAGAATTATTTTCTTTTGCATATGCTTTTTTAGCCAATATCCAAATAAGTAATATAATAGGCCCAATTTTCTGTATAAATAGGAGTAATTTGTTGAGAATTGTTGAATTATTTAATATTTTGTGTTATAATGCCTATAGAGAATACTTAGTAAATTTATATATCACAGTAAAATGTGCTATAGTGCCTTATGTTAAATAGGGTCAGCTTTATTGGGGCTCTTACAAGCAGTTGATACGCCACGCTTGTAATCCTCATTACAACCGCGTCGCATCAACTGCTTTGGTGTAAGTGTTCTCGTAATGATTTACGGGTAGGTGATTTTATGGATTGTCGAGTTTATTCTGATGAAATGATTAATAGCATGAGAAATCATTTAGAGATAATAAACGGGCAAATTATCACCTACCCTAAATTTGTTTTTCTTTGCGGAAAGGCATATGAGAATGATATGTACGATTCTTCAAATCGTGGGGTTATTGATAGATATATTAAAGGAAAAACTGATAATATATTTATAGTTCTATCCGAAAAGCTATGGGAAGATAGTTTTGATTCTAATATAGACTTATTAACATTTGAGGACTTTTTGGCAGAAGTTAGCGATTGTATTATATTGCTTGTAGAAAGTCCAGGTTCGTTTTGTGAATTAGGTGCATTTGTATACGCAGATAAACTTTTTAGCGATAAATTGATACTCGTGATTGATAAAAAATATGAGAATGATAAATCTTTTATTATCACCGGACCAACATCCAAAGCTCTGAAGGATGGTTCTGAAGTAGTATATGCAGCTTTGGATGGATCAGGGTTGCTTTCAAGTTCTGGATTGCGTGATGTGTTGAACAAAAAAATATCTGAACTATCATCAAGACACTCTGGTATGAATAAAAAACTACCTAACTTTGATGAAAATAAAATTGTATTAAGTTCTTTTATTATAGAAATATTAGAATTAATCAGAATTTTACAACCAGTGGATAGAAGGGATTTGCTCGAAATTTATAAAACTGTTAAAAATTTCAAATCATTTACTTTTGTTAAAAAGAATGGAGATAGGTTCCATAATGAAATTAAATTTGATTATATATTAAAGCTTCTTCAGGTAACCAATTTGATTCAGATAGACAAAAATGTGATTTCGTCAAATATACCTGTCAAAACGCCAAATTTGATGTTTAATTATAAAACGAGAAGCGAAAATCAAGAACGTTCAAGACTCTTATGTCGAAAATACAGATATTGCGGAGGAGTCAAATGAATATAGTTGAAATAATAGCCAAAGATTTAGGACTTGATGAAAATTATATTTCAAAAATAATCTCAAGGTCAAGTTATTATTATAGAGACTACTTTATACCAAAAAAGAATGGAGAACGCAGACCGATAGCTCAAGCTGGTCCAGAACTTAAAACTTTGCAGTATTGGGTCGTTGAAAATATCTTGCGTAAATTGCCGATATCTCAGGCTGCGGTTGCATATAATAAGGGCAGTTCTATAAAAGCTAATGCTTTGATTCATGCACAATCAAAGCATATTCTACATTTAGATGTTGAAAGATTTTTTCCTTCTATTACTTCAATTATGCTTAAAAACATCTTAAGAAACCACAAAGAGATTATTGAAGATTTAAATGTTGAACTTGAAACAACCATAGATACTATCAATAAAATATGTTTCAGGGATGGTCGACTTTGTATAGGCACAGTTAGTTCTCCGATTATATCAAATATTGTAATGTATGATTTCGATCAAAAAATACTTTCTTTTTGTAAGGCGAATAAATACAAATATTCTAGATATGCAGATGACATGTACATATCATCAAACAGTTATATAAATGAAGACGTTGTAGAGTATATGTCCGATGAATTAAAAAACATGGGTTTTAGACTGAACAAAGCAAAAACTCGATTTTATTCTTCCAAATACAGAAGAAAAGTTACGGGATTAGTTATTACTACGGATTTCAAAGCTTCAATTGGAACGGCACGAAGAAATGAAATTAAAAAAATGGTATACGATAAATTAATTCATAACACGGGAAATCCCGAACAAATATTAGGCTATTTATCTTTTTTGAAAGACATAGAACCCGATACTTATAACAATATTATAGTAAAGTATTCAAGGTATTGTCAGGGGGACATTATAGAAACACTGACCAATCATTAATAAACATAGGATGGAGATTGAAGATATGGCAATTAAAGAAACAATACATGCCAATGGCTTTGATATCAGCATATATACAAACGATTTTCAAAATGAATTTATTTCTCTTACTGATATTGCAAAATATAAGAGTGATGCACCGAATGATGTCATTAAAAATTGGATGCGCTCTCGTGACACGATAGAATTTTTAGGTTTATGGGAATCATTACATAATCCCAATTTTAAACCCGTCGAATTCGACGGGTTTAAATCTCAGGCAGGAGCTAATGCATTTACTATGTCTCCTACAAAATGGATTGAGGGTGTAAATGCTATTGGCATCGTTTCAAAATCCGGAAGATATGGTGGCACTTATGCTCATTCAGATATTGCATTTGAGTTTGCATCATGGGTGTCCGCTGAATTTAAATTGTACATTATTAAAGATTATAAACGCATTAAGAGTGATGAAAATAGTAGACTTTCTCTTAATTGGAACTTAAACAGGGAAATTTCAAAACTTAATTATAAAATTCATACAGATGCTATAAAAGAAAATTTGATACCGGCAGAGCTTACTCCCAATCAAATTGCTTTTACATATGCCAATGAAGCCGACCTCTTAAATGTAGCATTGTTTGGAATGACGGTAAAACAATGGCGAGACAATAACCCGGACAAGAAGGGCAATATCAGAGATTATGCAACATTGAATCAACTACTTGTACTGTCTAATATGGAGAATTATAATGCCATAATGATAGACCAAGATAAACCGCAGTCCGAAAGGATTGTTGCGTTGCATGAAATGGCGGTAAAACAGTTGGAAACACTTTCAAAATTATCCATTGAGAACTTACCTAAAAATTTAATAGAATGATATTTATGATTTGTGTTTGTGAAACGAAAAATCAGAAGTTAATGAGGAAATTAAAATGCTCGATAAAATAGCAAAGTCTTTTGTTTACGAACAATTAGACATGTTTAAAACATATTATGAGGGATACGGCTTTTGCAAAAAAATATTAAAAAGCATAAAAAATCATATCACTATTAGATATTACGATATTGAAGAAATATATGCAAATATAAAAGAGGGCAATTTGAATATCGGTGATATTATTGAAACAAATGGAATTTTACTTGAATATGCACAGATATTCAGTCCGTACACACATGTATGCACCATGTTTGGAAAATGCGAAAAAGTTGGCGAAAAAGAAATCACAAAAAACGGCAAAAGCTATATTGAAGGTAAAATGAAGCTTACTACAAGTGCGTTTCAACCACCTGTGCAAAAAATACCTTCATATGATGATTTGGGATATGCTTTTTTGTACGACAGTAGATTTAGAGGCTTTGAACATGTGTTTGATTCAGAAAATAATATAACTGTAAACGAATATTCAAAACCTATTTTAGTCATTTATGATAGAAATAAATATAACAAACAACTTAACAAAGAAGCATTAATTCGTGGTAGAATTATAGAGTTACCATTATCTTATGTATCAAACTTAGGTGTACAAGACGAAACAATTAGAGAAATTTGCGGGAATTTTATTGATTTGTATAATGAGAATAAGAACTTTATATGTTTATCAATAATTGATGGAGAAACGAGTGTTAAAAATGCATCGGATGTGGATTTCTTGCCTGAAATTTCAGTACCATTATATATAGAATGTGAACTCGAGAAATTTTCATCACTTTATAATGGTGATAACAGCAAGGCTTCTGATTTTATTTCTGATATTATTCCATTTTTACCACAAAGAATTGATCCCCACTTTCCTGCCAAAGTTATTACAACTCCAAAAAACATTGGCACACCCTTTGTTTCAACTGAAGATATATTTACAGTGTTTAGAGAACCAAATGTAATAGGCTTTTATACAACAACAAAGGTTTTTCAACCTGATGAGTATAAGGAAAAATTAAAAATATACTCAAATATAGTTAATAACTTCGCTATAGATTATAAAAACTTTTCTAGAAGACACTTTGGAATAAAAGATAAATTATGCTTAAATTTTTTGTTTGATTATTCTAAACAGTTCTTATTTGATAGTAGGGGTGTATTATATTCATCAGGCGCGAAGAACATAATACAAGATGATGACAGCAAAAAATATGTTCAACCATGGTTAAGGGAAAATCTTGTTGAGATATAGCTACATACCAAAAGAGATTTTTGATTTTAAATTTCTTCGTTGACTTTAGTGTATTCTTGTGATATTGTTTGTGTTGCCAAAAGGGGGTGACACAAATGGCAAAGTACACATTAGAAGAAATTATGTACAGCGACAAATACGGAATAGAAAGTGCCGTGGTTGCTGAAGTATTCAAGATGGTTCAACAAGGAACGCCGGCAAAAGAAATTAAAGAAAAACTTAATATGATCTATGTCAAGCATACATTGCTTGCAACAAAGAAAATGTACGAAGAAGGCGATTGTATTTCAGATAACGAAATTACAATCGCCTTTTGATATGTAAACAAAACGCAAATCATTGACAACTCTTATATATTTTATCAAAAGTGGTAAAATATAAGTATAAAACTTGAAAAGGAGTTGTTAATATGACAATTACAAAAAATCTTATTGAAAAATTCAAACAGTATTTAATCGAAGAAGAAAAAGCCACTGCGACACTTGAAAAGTATGTGCGTGATATAACGGCGTTTTTCGCATGGCTTGCAGGCAGCGAGCTTGACAAAATTACAGTGCTTAGGTACAAGGAGCATTTGACAACGAACTATGCTCCTGCTTCTGTAAATTCTGTGCTTTCATCACTCAACAGCTTTTTTGAATATAATGATTGGCACGGATTGAAAGTTAAAATGCTTAAAATCCAGAAACAGATTTTTGCGGAAAGAAGCAAGGAACTGACAAAGGCTGAATACGAAAGATTACTTGTTGCTGCAAAGCAAAAGAAAAATGAAAGACTTTATTATCTTATGCAGACGATATGTAGCAGTGGAATTAGAGTGTCGGAACTCTCTGCTATAACGATTGAAGCCGTGAGAAACCATAAGGCGAATATAAATTGCAAGGGCAAAATGCGTGTGGTTATTCTGCCAAAAGACCTTTGTAAAATGCTGACGGAATATGCAAGAGGGGAAAAAATAACAAGTGGCCCCATATTTATCACGAAAACAGGTAAACCACTTGACAGAAGCACAATATGGAAAATGATGAAAGCCCTCTGCGAAAGTGCAGGGGTTGACAGAGAAAAAGTGTTTCCCCATAATCTCCGCCATTTGTTCGCACGTACCTATTATTCTATCCAAAAAGATATTGTACGCCTTGCTGATATTCTTGGACATTCAAGTGTTAACACTACCCGTATCTACACGATGGAAACCTACGATGTACACCGTCGCCAAATTCAGAAATTAGGACTTTTACGGCTATAAATAAAAAAACCACATAATTGAAATTATGTTGCAGACAACGAGTGATTTAGTTATTAAATGAAGAAAAAGATCAAAAAATAGCCTTTGAAATATAAAAACTGGCACAACTTTAAGACCGGGCATGTTCATTTTGTTCAACCGGTCTAGCTTGTTATGCCTGTTTTTTTACAAATCGACGATTTTTAAGAAATATAAGCAAAATCATTGACAAACGCTCCTAAAAGTGATAAACTATATGAGCTAGTAGTATGTAGGTGCTATATATTTTTCCCACATAATTTCAATTATGTGATAACCGCCTCAACACATAATTTCAATTATGTAACAGGCATATTTTTTTGTCACCACTTGTAACGAGCATTACATTATAACAGAATGTAATAACAAGTATTTAATGAAAGGATTGAATAAAATGGACAGTTTTGATATGTCCGACAAGAAAAAAGCAATCGTTGCAACAACTTGGGAATACCTTTTGAAAACAGGCTTGGCAAGTGCCTCAATCGGTGATTTGTGCAGAAATGCAAGACTGGCACAAAGCAGTCTTTATTATTGGTTTGAAAACAAAGACGATATTTGGATAAGTGCGGGTAAATATGGATTATCTAAAGTCGTTGATGCGCTTTTTAACTTTACTCTAAACCACACAGACGATGTGCAAAAGTATTTTGATACACTTATAGATGAGGTTGAAAAATATAAATATGAGCTTCGACTCGCAATTCAGATTACAACCAGTCCTGTTTTTGGCGAACGCATGAGAGATAAGTCAAAGGACTTTAGGCTTCTTTATGAAAAATATGCTGAAAAAATTATTGGTGTTTTTAAATGCACACACAATCAAGCCGAAGTGTTCATTTACTCAATAATTGCTTACGTAATTGATTATGTAACATGGGACGATAGAGAAAAAACACAAATGCTACTCAACAATCTGCACGATAGAATAATAAACAAAATAAATATAGATAAATAACTTTGATGTAAATAAAAATTTACATAAATTCATTACTGTGGCAGAAATTAAATAAACATTCTTACAAAAAACTATTAAGGAGGTATCTAAGTTTCAGCAAGTATCTGTAAGAATCTTTGTTTTTCTACATAAACAGTAAAAACAATTAAATTTAAGGAAAGGACAAACATAATGAATACAAAAAGAATTATAAGTATTTTGACAACACTCTGTCTTATTGTTTCCTGTTTTACAGGTGTGATTTCAGTAAGTGCAGAAGATGCTGTTCTTGAATCGATTTCAGTTGAAACGGTTTGTGCGGCTACTTTGTCAACGGACAGCACAATCAATGTAACGGCAACACAAGAAGAAGGTTATGTTGATGTTGCTATTACATCAGAATTACTTAAAAATCACGAAAATGGTGAAGGAACTCCAGGTTACTGGGCAGGATTTGCTGTAGTAGCTCCTGAAGGTGCAACACATCTTAAATATGCATTTGGCACAAGTGATGAAATTACTCTTGGCGAAGCCTATGCATTAACAGATGGAGATGTTGTAACTGCAGATGGCAAAAAGGGTATCGCTTTTTATGCAGATGCAGGAAGCAATGACGCAAAGACTCATGCAAAACTTCAGTGGTTTTCAGACGAGACAACTGCAATGTCTGCAGAAACAACCTTTGTTATGAATCTTGACGGCATTAACCTTGACGGCATCGCAAAAGAAGATGTTGAAATTTGGGGCCTTGATAAAAAGAGCGGATATGTTGATTTATATGGTATTCAACATGACGACGATGTTTCTGTTGATTTTTCCAAGATTAAGATGGAATACGGATTTGCAGATATTGACTTAAAAACAGAATTTGACGTAGCAAATGTTGCAGATTTTGACAGCGATGATGCAGTTTATGATGAGGGTTCATACAAGGTTGAACTTATCAATGAATATGAAATCTGTATTACAATGAAAAACCTTGTTATGCACACAAATGGTAATGGAGATGAAGGCCACTGGACAGGTTTTTCAGTAAAAGCTCCGGAGGGCGCAAAGTATCTTACTTATTGGAAAACCTTTGGAAATAATAGTTACGACTATCAAACTATAACATTTGAAGAAGGTCAGACAGAAGAAAGTTTCTATATTAATGTTACAGAATGTGACACTATAGAAGAAATTGAACTCCAGTGGTTTGATGAAAATCATTCCCCGCTTTCAGATTATGAATGGTATGAAATAGACCTCTCCAATGTTGAGATTGCTGCTGAAAACGAAGTTACATTTGAAACAGCAAATGTTTGCGATTCATTCCCTGGCGAAAACGCTCCGGCAAAGGTTTATGAAGACTATTCTGTAGAACTCAACGGCAACATAATTAGAATTGCAATGACCGACCTTGTTTTGCACAGAAACGCAAACAAAGAACCAGGCTACTGGACAGGTTTTACAGTTAATGTCCCGGAAGGTACAAAGTATCTTACATATGATAAAAATTTCGGACATGAATGGTATATCCCCCATACAATAACTCTTGAAGACGGTCAAACTTCAGAAAGTTTCTATTTTGATGTTATGGAAGGTTGGTACACAGGTTCTAGAAGAACAATTACACTTCAGTTCCTTGACGAAAATCATATACCAATCACACGTAGAATGAGCTACAGAATTGATAATTCAAATGTTGAAATCAAATATCCGGAAGAAAATACAATTACTAAGGCAAACGTTGCGGATTTCGACAGCGATGAATCGGTTTATGAAGAATATGATGTTGCTTGTGAATGGGATACTATTGAGTTAAGTGCAACAAATCTTAAGGCACATACAAACGGAAATGGCGATGAAGGTCACTGGATTGGCTTCTCTGTAGAAGCTCCTGAAGGTGCTACTCATTACACTTATGACTTTGGTAATTCTTACGAAGATGTTCCGGTTGCTCTCGAAGATGAAGAAACATCTGTTTCCTTCTATGTAAATGCTTCTTCTCCCGATGCAAAGGATTATCTTGAAATTCGTTGGTATTGCGATGAAGATGAACCTGAAAGCTATCCTTATACTCACGCTTATGATTATTGTTCATATTATATAGATCTCACAAATGTTGATCTCGCAGATGATGTATCTGTTGATGTAACTGTTGCAAATATAGTTAATCAGAATGCTCCGGAGAGTGCTCCTTACACAGGAACACCTTCAGCAACAGTAGAAGGCGGAACAATTAAACTTGCAGTAGAAAACCTTAAAACACACTTCAATGGTAACAGTGATCTCGGCGCTTGGGTAGGTGCATCAATTTCAAGACCCGACAATGCTGAGTATGTAAAATATGTATTTGAAAATGAGTACGATGCATGGTGGGGTTCTGCTGATTATGTGCCTGCTGATGAAGTTGCAGATGAGAATACAATTTCATTCTATGTAGACGCCTATGATAAGACACCAAAGAACACAATTATGCTTCAGTGGTTTGATGAAAATGAAGTTGCGATTACCAATATTCTCACCTATGAATTAGATCTTTCAGATGTTGATTATTTGGTTGCAGACGAAGCAGAGGTTTCATTTGAAAAAGCAAACATCGTTGACCAAGACGATCCAGATGAACCTGCTTATGTTGGTAAATATGATGTAAATGTTGAAGGCGACACCATCAAGCTCAGTGCAGACTGCATCAAGTATCATATGAACGCTGAGGACAACTGGGGTAGCTGGATTGGCTTTAAGGCGTCAGTTGAGGGAGCAAAATATCTCAAGTATGTATTTGAGAATGATGATTGGTACTATGATTGGTACAATGCAAATCAAATTGAAATTTCCGATTCAGAGTCTTTCTATGTAGACGCATCTGATTATGATAGCAAAAACATTGTGATGCTTCAGTGGTTTGACGAAAATGGAAATGCACTCACAAATGTAAATACTTATAAAATTGATATTGAGAAAGTAACAACTGAAGATTCGTTCCCTGTTCTCTTCAGCAATATCGAACTTACAGGTAGCGATGCGCGTTTCTATAACCTTGTTCCAAATGACGAATGTGTAGAATGGGTATCAAATGCAGATTATGTTTATGTTCTTACATTTGCAGGAGCTAACGGTTCTGTTGCATTGACAGTAAACGGAGAAGACGAAAGCAACGGCGGTAATGTATTCTATAGAGATGAAAATAAAACAGTTACTCTTACCGCAACACCAAATAGCGGATACGTATTCAATGGCTGGTATGATATAAGAAATGGCAATAATGTAAGCAATACTGCTTCTTATGAAGTTGCACTTGATAATTGCTATAATCTTGAAGCTAGATTTAGCACAGCTTCGTCCGGTAGACCAAGCAGCGGCGGTGGCGGCGGTATTTCTATTGCAAAGCCCGTTGCAAGTGTTCCTGCCGGTGAAGTAGAAGCAGGAACAAAGGTAGAACTTTCTACAAAGACAGAAGATGCGGTGATTTATTACACTGTTGACGGAACTACACCTTCTGCTGAGTCTACATTGTACAACGGTGCCATCACTATTACTGAGGATACTACCATTAAGGCTATTGCTATTAAAGGAAAAACAAAGAGCTCTGTTTTAACTGTTAAATACACAGTTAAGAAATCAGAAGAAAATCCGACAACTAAAGCTCCTGTATTTACAGATATTACAAACTATGCTTGGGCAAATGAAGCTATCGTTGCTTTAGCAGAAAAAGGTATCATCAAGGGTGTTTCTGATACAGAATTTGCTCCTGCAAATGACATCAAGAGAGCAGACTTTATGCTTCTTCTTGTTAGAATGTTAGACCTTAAGGCAGATGTAACAAGCAATTTCGATGATGTATCTTCGGATAAATACTATTACGAAGGCGTAGGCATTGCAAAAGCACTTGGATTAACAACAGGTGTTGGCGATAACAAATTCAACCCTGAAGCAAGCATAACAAGACAGGATATGTTTGTTCTTGCATACAGAATTTTACAGATGCAGAATGCAAGTCTTATTGATGCTGACGAAAGTGCAATCAATACATTTGATGACTACTCAAAAATTGCTGATTATGCAAAAGAAGGTCTCTCATCTCTTGTTAAGAACGATCTTGTAAAAGGTTCTGATAACAAAATAAATCCTGTTGGAAATGCTACAAGAGCAGAAACTGCAGTATTTATTTACAGACTTTATAATTTGTTGAACAAGTAATTTTTAAACGGGCGGTGTTGTGACTAATCGCAACACCGCTTATTTTAACTCTATGGAAAGGAAGGCTTATTCACAATGAAAAGATTGACCAGTATATTCTTGGTGTTGGCAATGCTTTTGACACTTACACCTATGAATATTTTTGCAGCAGACGCAGATAAAACTGCTTTTTCTGATATGAAAGAGACGGATTATTACGCTCAAGCTGCAACAGCACTAGAACAGTTAGACATTTTAGCGGGTTACCCTGATGGAACATTTGGAGCAGAAAAATCTATCACAAGAGCTGAAATGGCGGCTATTGTTTGCAGAATGATAGATAAAGAAGCAGATGCAGAAAAAGCAAAAGGTGAAACTGCATTTGAGGATGTTAAAGGTGACCATTGGGCAAGTGGTTATATTAATATTGCATCAAAAGAAGGCATTATCAATGGTGATGGTAATGGCAAATTCCGCGCAGAAGATGATGTAAAGCACGAAGAAGCAATCAAGATGGTTGTTTGTGCCTTGGGTTATGGTGCAGACATCGAAGTAGACCCTGCTGATTGGTCTAAGGGTTATCTTGAAGTTGCAGATGAAAAAGGTATCTCTGCAGATTTAAAAGGAACAAAAGGCAAAGCATCAACTCGTGGTGATGTAGCTGTAATGTCATATAATGGTTTAGCAACTGAATCAGAAAATTCAAAGATTCCTGCAACTCCTGTTGCATCAAAAGACGCTGGTGAGTATAAAGGCACACAGAAAGTAAAACTTACAACAGCTACTAAAGATGCTGACATTTACTACACCACAGATGGCACAACACCTACCGCAAAAAGCACTAAATACACAAAAGAAATTTCTATTTCTAAAACAAGCACATTGAAAGCTATTGCTATAAAAAACGGTGTGGTTTCCAAAGGTGTTATGAGTATTGAATACACCATCAAAAAGGTTTCTTCCGGTGGTGGCGGTGGTTCGTCAAGACCAACTACATATTCACTTTCTTTTGCTACTACTGAAAATGGTTCAGTAGATGCAAGTGTCGCTGGTAGCTATGTTACCAATAGTGTAATTAATTTGATAGCAACACCTAACGAAAACTACGTGTTTGTAAAATGGGAATCTAACAATGGCGGAACATTTGCAGATGATAATAGTGCTACTACTACATTTACAATGCCTGCAAATAATGTTACTATAACAGCTGTTTTTGCAGAAAAAGAAACGGTTCCTGCAGAAATCGCTGAATTATTTGGCGTTGACCCCGATGATTACGATACGGACAATGATGGGTTAAGCAACTATATTGAAATTTATGTTACGGGAACAGAGCCAACTTTAGCTGATTCGGATGAAGATGGTACATTAGATTCAGATGAAGATTTTGATGAAGATGGTTTGACAAATAAACAAGAAATTGATTTGGGAACAGATCCTTCAAAAGCAGATACTGATAATGATGGATTGGATGATTTTACAGAAGTAAATAGTTACAGTACGGATCCAATCAATCATGATTCTGACGGAGATACTTTGAGTGATGGCGATGAAATTCTTCTCGGTTTAAATCCGTTAGTGCAAAAAACAGATGGAACAACTCACGACTCTGAAAGAACATTTACTCAGGAATTAAGTGAAAACAACATTTCCGAAGAATTACTTTCAATAGATAATGCTGCCGTGCCGGCACTTACTTTAACAGCAAGCGGTAATATTAACAATGATGTTATCATATCTGCCACAAGCTCAAATGATTTTAGTGATAGCCGTGCTATTGTTGGAGAAGCAGTAGATGTTTCCGGCGAAAACATTTCAGAAGGAACAATTTCATTTACTCTTCAAAATGATGGTGTTTCATTATTGTCAGTAGATGATACAGATGAAACATTTAATACTAACTTGATTTGCAAATATAATGCAGATGGTTCTACAGAGTATCTTGATACTGATTATGATTCGAGTACAAATACTTTATCTGCTGATATTAACGAAGAAGGTACATACTTTGTAATGGATGTAAAAAATCTGTTTGACGAACTTGGGTTAGCAATGCCTACGGTTGCTGATTTGTCATCACTTACTGATCCTGAACCAGTTGCATTAATGTCCATTGATGAATTTGGAGAAGAAGATAATCAAAATCAAAATAACAACTCTAATGAATCTACTGAAGAAATTTCGCTTTTCTCTATCGAAGAAAATGCAGAAGATGTAAATGTTGTTGCTGCAAGCGCAGAAACAGAAAAAGTTACATTGATGGCATCATCAGGTGCGATGGCACAAGCTGACATTGTATTTATCATAGATACAACGGGCTCTATGAGTGGTGCAATAAACAATGTTAAAAATAATGTAAAGTTATTTGTTGATGAACTAAAATCCAGAGGAATATCTGCTGGTTTAGCATTAATTGACTATCAAGATATAACATGGGATGGTTATGATTCAACCAGAGTTCACAAAAATGGCTCATCTAACTGGTTCTATGATATGGATGCATACAAAGAAAAAATTGCTGCGTTGTATGCTGATGATGGCGGAGATACACCAGAATGTGCTGTAGATGCGTTAGAAACAGCTAGACTACTTGATATGAGAGCATCTGCTGGAAAAATTTTTATATTAGTTACAGATGCTGATTATAAAGTTGATAACAGATATGGTATACCTTCAATGGCGGCAGAAATTGAACTGCTAAAAAATGCAGGTGTTACCTGCTCTGTTGTATGCCCGTCTTATGAGCAAAGTACATATTATAATTTGTACAACGATACCAATGGTATCTGGGCAAATATTTATGGAGACTTTAATACAGAATTAACCGCACTTGCTGATAGAATTGGCGAAGAAATTGTCGGTGACGGTTACTGGATTTATCTCCAAGGACCTGTTCCAGTTCCTGTAAGACTTAATGCTATGCCCGAAGAAGGTAGTACAGAAGATACTGATGAAGATGGAATCCCCGATATTGAAGAACTTGAAAGTGCTACTCCTAGCGGAGAAATCGACTTGGATGAGTTAATTACAAAAGTTAGCCGTGGGGCGATTACTGATACAGACTACGGCATTGTTAAAATGTTCAAGTATAAGAGTAGTCCTGTTGAAAAAGATACAGACTTTGACGGCATTGCCGACACTGAAGATGTTTATCCAAATAATAATAGTTTTACCGGTAAAATGAACAGATTCGACAAAGACGATGTACCAGCATATGACTTAAATAATGGAAAAATATCTTTTAGCGTTGATTATCGTTGGTTCTTTGGAAACAATTATAAATATAACTCAAACATTAGCGTATTATCTTCTTTATACGCTGCAGACATATATGAGAATAAGAGCGATATAGCAAATGATAGTGATGTACAGATATATGTTGATGGTTTATTAACTGATCGTCACACGCCCTCTGCTTTATTGGAGATATTTGGGCTTAATGATGCAAGCGTAATCCCAGTTGGATACACAGATAATGACAGAACGGAAGTTGCACTCGGTCATAGATGTGTGGAATATAACGGAGAAAAGAAAGAAATTATACTTATTGCTGTTAGAGGCACAAATGGAACATTTGAAGAATGGTCAAGCAATTTTGATGTTGGAGCAGACACATCAGAGTATTACAGCTTAACTGGTTATCATTCAGAATGGGAAAATAAAGAAAATCACAAGGGATTTGATGTAACAGCAAATAGAGTTATGAATGCTGTAAGTGAATACTTAAATACCGCTCCTACTCTTGATGCCGATGCAAAGAAAGTATATTGGATAACCGGTCATTCTAGAGGAGCGGGGATTGCAAATATTATTGGCGCATATTATGAAGCTGAAGGAAAAGAAACTTTCACCTACACTTTTGCAGCTCCTACTACCACAACATCGTATAATAATTGTAGATCAATATTTAATATAATTAATGAAGATGATTTAATTCCAACACTTCCCTTGGAGAATTGGCACTTTAAAAGATATGGTACCGACAAACCAGTTAGCGTCGCTGCCCATTCAGGCTCTAAAACTTTTTGGGGCAAAGGTGGCACTTACAAAGGCGGTGCATTTAAAGACCTTTTAGATATGAATTATAATAACAATGAAAAAGTTGACTGGCTATTAGGTATTTTTGAAAATATAGCAAATGGTCGTGAAGATTTATATCACTTCACATATAGTGATGATACTTTAGAATTAAGTGGACTGAACCATTCAACTGAAGAAAGTGCCCAAAAAGCCACAAATGAGAAGAAAGGTTCAAAATCTATAGAATTACAGCGACTAGGGAAATTTGAGGCTATAGAAGGAACTAACGGTTTTGGTAAAACCGTATGGAAAGTTGGTTGTTATCAAACGCCGGCGTATTTTATGCAAGCATTAGCAGAGTTAGCTGCAAATAAAACCATTCATGAAGTTGCAAGTAAGTATCATGATGCTAGGAATGCCTTTGTAGTTACTTATGCTAGCGGAATGGATCATCCTCATTGGACGGAAACATATTATTTAATAGCTAAAGGTAAGTTTAGTAATGCTTGGTAAAAGGGGTAAAATAATAGGGAGATAAACAATCTCCCTATTATATGTTTAGTTGTATGAAAAAAAACTCACCAATTATACTACAATTAATCCTATACATAACACAATATATTTTTATCCCACAGTTTATTGATATATATCCTTCTGATGTTCATATGCATCTTATAATAATATGTTCAACAACATTTTTAATAGCTGTTGTTGGGATGATGTGTTTCTCAGATTGTTTTAGGAAATGGCTTTTGGGTTGGTTAATATATACTGTGTTAGTATATATATATCATCCAACATACATATATGGCATTGGATATGGAATATTGACAAAAACACTTTCTGTTTTGGGATGGAGCGTTATAATTTTTATGTTGGAAAGTATCATCTGGATGATTATAAAATTTGCAAAACATATATTTTACAGCATAAAATAATAATTCTTTAGCGACTTTGACTTTATGTCAGGGTCGCTATTTATGTATATATATTAAAAGTCATTCTAAAATAAGTTTTCTTGCAAGTATAAACAAGCTATTATCCACCGATGGAATATCTCTGTATATCGGGTCTTTCATATATTCCACATCGAGGTTGAAATCAGGGCGAAGGTACATATCCTCATATTAAAATTTGATACGGATTAAACAAAGAAAAGACTTTGAAATTACTTCGTAGACTTTCCCTCTCTTGTGTGATATGTTTGTGTTGCCGAAAAGGTAATATTAAAACAGAGAGGACGAAATTCATGAAGAAAAAAGTATTATGTGTGGCAATGGCAGTTACTATGCTGCTAACAACAACGGCATCGGCAGCACCATGGCAGATGAGATGGAATCAGCTTATATTCGATAGCAAAATTGGGTTTTTAGGAAATGTAACCTTGCAATTCGCATCGGACGGCGGTAGCTTTATCAGACCAATAACCAAAAGATATGGCGAGAGCATCAGCCTTGGAAACTATGTCCCGACAAAATACGGTTACACATTCGCTGGATGGTTCACCGATCCCCGAACAAAGCAGAATAAGGTAACAACATTCAAATTCACTAAATCTGATGTCTTTTATGCGAAATGGGAAAAGAATCCTGAAGAACCCATAAATCCTAATGATGAAATTATGAGCAAAGACACCTGCTACCTCACAGATGAGGAAATAAAAATACGAAATGAAATCATAGAAGAGAAAAACAAAGCCTACGTAGACGGTTTCGGCTATGTAGCCCCGAGTAAAACTAAAACCATTATAGTAGACTCGGACGGTGACATAAATAAAATGGTCGGAACAATGGAATAGGATATTGGAACAGAAAAATCCCTGCCAAAATGAAATTGGCGGGGATTTCGCTTTTTAGCCGCTTGTTTAGTTCCAATCGACCCGTACATCGTTTGCATGATTTCTGTTCGATTGTACGGACTATAGGGGTAATATGCACAAATATTCTGGAGTTTTTACTGATTTGAAATCACTTTTCAGGGACTTTTCCTTCCAATAACCCATCTTTTTCTGTTGCTTTTGACGAAGATTTTTAGAGCATATTTTATAGCAGAAAATTTACTCCATAATAATGCCCTTGGATTTGCGTTTGCCCGGTTTGTCAGGATACGGAATAGCCTTTATATCAGCTATGAACTTTTCGCCGAGCTTTTGCTTTTTACTATATTTCTGTTTTGAGGTCAGATTGGGGTATTTGCTGATAGCATCACGGGCATCGATATAGTCTCTACGCAAATCTTGTGCTTTTTGACTCCATTCGAAATATTCGTCAAATGTCATATCCTTTCCGCTTAACTCCTGGTCAGACCAAACATCGTTTACACGATAATATCGCTGGTACATTTTTACGGTTATTTTATTATACTCTTTCAAAAACGGGTCATTAAGCGACTCCTTATATTTTTCAATAGATGCAAGTTTTGCACAGGAATATCCGCTTTCGTTTATATTCTTACAGTATTCCACATCACGAGCCGTGATAACAAGAAAATACTTGCCGCACATTTTACAACGATTTATTCTGTATCCGGTTTTAACAAGCTCTGAAAATTCATAGAATAGAGCTTCGTTAAGAGAATGAATTTGAATTGAATATATGGGCTTAAAGTCCGAAGAATCATCATACACCATATCAGATTTCTCCATAATATCTATGTCCATATCATTTATTCCCATTATATAATCCAAGTCAAATTTGCCATCTTTTATGGGTGCCGATGTCAGGGTACGAGAAAGATTCGTCCTGCTAATATCAGGAAACTCATTATATGATTTTAAAATTGCCTTGTTTAAATCTTCAAAGCGGTTTCGCTTTAAATTGAATATATAGTCAATGAATTTTCTGTATCGCTTATACAGCCTAAGATATTCCTTAAGCCAATTATACCATTCCCTATATACCTTCTTCGGAAGATATATAGGGATATTTTTTTGCTGATAATCAGCCAGAACATCAAAAGCACTAGCGATTGGCAAATAAACATACATAGCAAATAAAAATCCGCACCTTTGAAGATATGTCTCCATAAAATCCATAAAAGGAATAATTAAATCAAGCATGCTCGTTATCTCTGACTTATAAACAACATCATATATCTTCTTTAATCCTTCCTCATAGCCATCTAAATCGGCATTTAAGAACTCAACAAGGAATTCTCCTATAGGTTTTATGTACTCATACTCATGAGAATCGGTTAAATTTGATACGAAATAATACTCTTTTTTCGGACATTCCATATAAATATAATTTATTTTTATATTGCTAAAATTTGAAACAGACATTATAACACCTGCCTTTCAAAGTAAATATAATAAATAAAACTTTTAGTGATTTTATTCATTACAATAATGATACCATACTTTTCTCAAAAAGTCTATAATGAATTTGCCGGCAATGAAAAAGCGAAAGGTGGTGATTACAAAAATCATACAAATCTCAAAAGCCGATTTATAAAAAAATAATATATAGGAGGAATGAACTTTATGAAGACCTTAAAAACAGTTAACGGCGAAACATTAATGAACACATATATACCACCGATGGAATTTATCGTAGACGGATTGATAGGACAAGGGCTGCACATATTATCCGGAAGTCCTAAGATTGGTAAATCGTGGTTAGCACTTCTGCTCTGCTTAAAGGTAGCAACAGGAGAAAAGTTTTGGGATTTTGAAACCAAACAAGGAACAACATTGTATCTCTGTTTGGAAGACAGTTTTGCAAGAATACAAAGCAGACTGTTTGACCTTACAGATGATGCTCCGCCCGACATTCACTTCGCTACTATGGCAGAGAGTATTGGTTACGGAATTGAAGAACAGATTGAAAATTTCTGTAAAGAACATCCCAACACGAAATTAGTTGTCATAGATACCTTCCAGAAAATACGCACCATATCAAATGATAATGCATATGCTAGTGACTATCATGATGTATGTTTTCTCAAAAGCATCGCTGACAAATTGAAAATTGCCATCGTGCTTATCCATCATTTGAGAAAACAAAAAGACGATGACCCGATGAATAGGGTGTCAGGCACTACAGGAATTACAGGAGGTGCTGACTCAAACTTTGTTCTCGATAAGCCAAAAAGAGAAGATACAAGAGCAAAGTTTTTCTGTACCGGAAGAGACATTGAGGACAGAAGCATGGAATTGAATTTCAATCGCACGAGTAAGATATGGGATGTGATTGCTGACAGCTATGAAACTCCTGAAATACTTCTCGAAGATATTACTGCAACAGTGGTTAAATTTATGAAGGATGAAAAATGTTTTTCAGGAACACCTGCGGAGCTTGCAGAGAGGTTATCTGCATACACAACAGAGGAAATCTCACCCATAGTTCTATCAAAAAGGCTCAATCAAAACATCCCTGAACTCGAAGAGTTTGGGATTAGATATAAGTCTAAACGGAGCAATGGCAAGAGACTTATCTACTTAAACAGTGCCGATAGTGACGGAAATCTTGGTATCCCAATAACCGACCCTACCGTCCCTGTAAGCGAAGGCTCTGACAAAGAAGTCGAGACTGAGCGAGGATTTTAATCCCCTCTTTTAAGAGGGGGCAAGCAGAGCGTCCGGCTATCCTGCCGCCCGTTTCGCCTCGCCGATGGCGTGCGAAAACTCGGGCGGTAGCCCGGACCCACTTCGTCGCAACACACCGTTATGGTTCGTTTTATCGCAAGCGACAAAAGCTCACCTTATAGGTGGTTGCTCCTCTTTCTCAAAAAAGCACGCTCGGCTCGCCTGCATATTTGTAAACGCATATGCTACGGCTCACTGTCGCTACCACTTTTTTGAGAGGACTAATTAAACAACAGGAAGGATGATTTTTATGAAAGTAAACAGAAGACGAAATATAACTCTTACAGTAAGACTTACTGAAGAAGAAAAAGCCCATATAGTAAATATGGCAAAGAAAGCTAACCTTAGTAGGACTGACTACATAGTAGAGCTTTC
>JAZSPM010000041.1:0-10544 GCA_045537455.1 Candidatus Ornithomonoglobus sp.
ATGCCGGAGAGAATATAATTCTCGCTTGAATTTATAATAGCTTCCATGTTTTCCTGTGCCATTTTCTGATCCTCTACAATCAACACTTTGTTCATATTATGTCCTCCTTTCCTTTAGGTATAGTAACAGTTAATCTGAATACCGGGAGTGATTCTACAATCATCTGTCCGCCAGCACGCTCAACTCGCTTTCGGAGCGATGACAGTCCGCCACCTTCTGCAATCTCTCCTTCAGGCAGCTTTCCGTTATTTGTTAAGGTAACACTTGCCTCTGTTTCAGTTTCAGAAAAGTCTGCATAAAGCTGCGTTGCTTCGGCATATCGAACTGCATTGGTTACACATTCACGAACAGCACAAGTGAGAATATAGGCGACCTTTTCCGATTTCGGCAAATCTCCGGTTTTAATGAAATCAAGCTTTACGAACTCACAGGTTTTACGAATTTGTAAAAGCATATCTTCATCCGGTGTATCATTGTTGTATTTAATCATTGATACAGCTCTTTGCCACGATGTTGCGAGGCTTGCGGGAATACTGTCAGTATTTCCTTCTTTAAGATACTTTTGTGCAGCGATAAGGCATCTGCCCATTTCATCGTGAACCCGCATTTTAGTATTCAGGATTTCTTCCTCACGAGTAACGGCAACCACATTTGCAGATAACTTCTGAAGGTCTGACTGAACCTTTCTGAGTTGTTCATTCTCCTTAATAACCTCTTCACGTTTTTCATAAAGCTCGGTAACATCTACGGCAGTAAACTGTGTATATGTATTTCCACTTTCGTGAACAAAATTACGTTTGTTTAGGTGCCACGCCTTACCATCGGGAAGAATAAAGGTTTTGCGCATTTTTTTAACGCCGCTTACGGGTGTAAAGTCATCCTCCAACCACTCTTCAAGCTCTGTAATAAACTGTAAATCCTTACCGCAAACAGCAAAGCTCAAGCGATGCATCATACGGTTACAAAGCACAGGCAAGCCTGCCCCGTTAAAGAAGCATACGCCTGTTGGCAAATTATCAAAGGCATCTTTAATCGAATTTCGGTTGATTGTCTTTCGTACCTTTGTTTCCGAAACAAGTGCCCATACGCTGTAAAACAAAGAGGATAACACCACAATAAACAGTATGATATACGGACTGTGGAGATGAATCCCCAAACTTCCCTCAGTAATACGACTGTCGAGCTGCAGCGTTGCATAGAGAATAGTGTTAATTACAAATGCGACAACAACACTTGCTAATTTACTTGGCTTACATCCCCGACGGTACAAAAACACAACACTGATTACATAGGAAAAAACGGTAAGCTGACTTAAAATCAACAAAAATATCTGCCACATAGAATCTATCTTAAAAAAGCAAGTCATCATTTACCGTCACCTTCTTTCACCTGAAAGGAAAGCGTATAACAGTTTTCCTCCGATACACTCACAGCAAGATTCTCTTTTTCAAGCTTTGTAAGGTCAAGACTGCATACAACATCAATGCAGGCAAAATACGAACCGTCACGATGAAAGAAGCGTGCAAGCAAGCTCGTTAGTCCGTCAAAAGTATTTTCAACTACATATTCATAGAAATCGAAAAGTTGCATCGCAATGTTTGACGGAATATCATCTTCAAACTGAACAGCACACGCACAACTGATATTTGCGAGTTGCAGATTTTTCATCATTTCGTTAAGACTGAGCTTCAGTTCTTCCGTTTTAATGATACCGTCCTGCTCGTTTACAAGAATCAGGTTGTTGCGGCGTTTTAAGTATGCTCCTACCACAACAATGCGACGAAGAAGTTCTTTCTTTTCTTCTCGGTTATCAGTATCAATCAGACTTTTCAGCCAACTATTCAGTAAGTCAATCTGATGTGCTGTCTGCCGATGTAATTCATCGTGCAGACGGTTCTTTTCTGCGAGAGTTCGTATCTGTTTGTCAAGCTGATAGTTTTTCATTGATACGGCATTAGAACCTTTCAGTTCTTCACGAATCGCCGAAAGCTCATCTATAATATCCAAAAGTGCTGACACATCTTCCTGCCAAAGAGTATGACCGCCACGAATCTTCGCTCCCGACACCCTTATGCCACCTTTAAGCATTATGGGTGCGTTTTCCGTTTCTCTCATTTGCTCCGTCCGAAGAGGAAGAGCATCTTTGGAACGGAAGTATGTATTATAATTATTATCTACAATCGCTACGCCAAGACCTGAATATTCCAGCAATTCGTTGTAGTGTGTGTTAGACGAAATAAGTCCGGTTTTAATACAGCTTTCCCATATAGCAACAACAGTAAAGCAAAGAGCCGCTGTCATTTCTATAAAGCCAAACAAGGCGGTGTCTATCGTATATAAAACAGTATAAAGTACTCCGATACCAAGCATTGCAATAGGTCTCCAAATTACCTTATGGGTGCCGGGCACTCGGCAATTTTTAATAACCTCTGTAAGCATCATAGCAATGCAAATAAAAATCCATACGACTGCAGCATTGTATAAAAAGCCACGCTGATATACATCCCACCCTGCCACGTATCCTTGATGGAATCTAAACGCCCATTGATGCAAGTCATTTGTAAGTATGCCGAGAATCAGTATTACAGACGGAATATTTATTATATGCCATATTTTCGGCATATGATAGTCTTCAGGTTTTCCAACATATTTCATTGCAAGGAAACAAAACTGCGGAATCAGAATCATCGGAATATAATATGCGTACCAACACCACTGACCTACCGGGAAAACGTGCAAGAATACCGTGTGTCTGAGTGTGCGCATCAGCATCCAGAACATCATCAGTCCCATAAGTATAACGAGGTAACGTCTGATGCTTTTATGCACAATTCTGTCATAAACAGACATCCCCCATGAAACAAGTATGCCGATATAAATAATCAGTACGACTATGTGAGAAATCACATACATAGTAGGGGTAGTTCCCTTGGTAATGATTCGGACACAGTTCGCAAACAAAAGCAAGAATATAACCATCAAAACATTGATGGTATAAGATGACGGACTTGGTTTATTAAACATAAGCCCCTGCCGTTGCATAGACCGGTACAACATAAGAATCAAGCACTCGGTCAGTATGTATGAAACAGAAAGCCATTCAAAACCTCTTGGCAGGAATTGCTCAACAAGCCATATTACAATGTTGCACAGTACCGCACTCAAGAGAAGAAAAGTGTGAAGATGCGATGTGACTTTCTTTTTTGCAATGGCGAAAAGTGTCATTCCTACCATTGATAACATATAAAGACCAAGGTAAACATAGTAAAGTGTATGAAGCGGTCCGTATTCACGAACAAGCTTTGTTGCTCCACCTGCAAATTCAATGTCCACCGTTTTATAATAAATGGGAAGAATACCCGGACTTGTGGTGATACCGAGCATAACGACGCCAAGTAAGATAAGTAATGTTGTTATCTTTTTATTGCTCTTTATTTTGCAAAAACGCTGTACCATCATCAGCAAAAAGAACGGAAGAAATACACTTCCGAGATAGGCTATTCTGTTTGAGTTCAGCGCCGCATCAAGTTCCTTTGATACAGACAACATAAAGTAACCGAGATTACATACAGCTACAGAAACAAATAACCAAATCAGCCATTCATCACGCTTTTTATCTGCAAGAACACAAATTCCAACCATTGATAGAGAAATAATGGCGATAATTCCGTATGCTAAAGACAAGAGGGGCACCTCCTTTTTCACCAGTTTTGTATGTCAATATGTATTTATATACAAAAATCCATATATATCATACCACAAAAGTAACAAAAAATCAATCGTAATACCCAACAAAGTTATTAGCCTGTTTTATTGCTACCTCCACAACGAGAACAATTACTTTTACAAGCTTATATCTTCAATTTTACTCTGCACCAAGCTCCAACGCATCAGCTATAATATCATCAAATCTCAAAACCCATGCACCCTTTGTATTAAGCGCAAAAGGCGGTACCTGCATCTGCTTTACTTTCTTTGTCCACATTTTTGTAAAACCTTTTGAAATTGCAGATATAGTTTCCATAGCTTTTACTGATATGAGAGTTTTATTATTCTTTGCGAATTTTGTTATGCCCCTTATATGAGCATAAAACCAACCTTCGCCCGTTTCTGATACAAGCTCAGGGAACTCACCTGAAAGATGAGCAAAATTTACATCAGATTTTTCTTTTATATCGGGAATACTGCACCAAGCACAAAGGGCATTTTTCGCATATTCTATACGGGAATATGCGTCATCATTTAATATATTTCCATCTTTATCGTGGAACAAATATCCTCGTGCAATTATAATTGATTTTGTAATATACGGTGTAATATCCCGGCTGTGTGTAGTTCGGTGCGCTTGTCTTATTGCAATTATCCGCGTCCGTTCCGTAACGGATTGATGTTTTTACACCGCTGTCCGAGAGGTCTGAAACAGTTAATGTATGAGCTTCGCCGTCCTCAACACCATAGTATGAAGAAACAACCGCTTTTGCAGTAACATATTCGCTTGTTTCATATCCGCAGTCGTCGCAGGTCTCGGCAATATAAAATCTGTTGTTTGCCACCTGTCCGTAAACCTGTTCGGTGAAATTATGGTCTGTAAGTCCTCTTGTAGCTCTTGCATAAGTACCTTTACAGAATTTGCAATACTCACCGCGTTTGAGAGTGGTTAAATGGTATTCATCATCATATTTTTCGTGAGTTGTATTGTCAAACTGTAAAAAGAAATTATTATCACAAGGATTTAACGAATATACATTGTTGTTAAATGAATAGGTTGCCATTCCGTCACCGGAGTTTATCGTTCCACAGTTCTGACAAACGGTTTTAGTCCAATGGTAGCCGGTATAATAAGCATCTATGCCGGGAGTACCAGAGTCAAGATTTCCTTTTCTTTCTTCATCTGAACAAGTACCGTCTGAATATCTGACATCACGATTGAGTGCTGTTTCACCGCTTCGGGTATATTCAGGAACACGGTATGTCAATACTGTTGTCTGCATATTACATACACAGCAAAACTGCGTTTCGTATGTTGTGGTTGCGTTAACATCAAGCTCATTCGTCCTGTTATTTGAGGAAAGCCAATTATCCGCAGGGTCCACATATTCGTTTGACTGCGCCGCAAATGTTGTTACGTGGGAAATGCTTAAAAGCATACATACGGCAAGAAATGCCGACAAAATCGATTTTGTTTTATTTTTTAATTTCATTTGAGAATTTTCCTCCTGTTCAAATTTTGTTTTGGTTTTGGATAGGTCTGCCAAATATCAAGGCGGCCTGTATTTTTTATATACGGATTTATTCATATCAGCCACCGTACATATCGTGATTTACACGTGCAGAATAGAAGCTGTCTATCGTTGTGGGAGCATTGAATAAAACTGCAAGCATATATTTTTTGATATTTCGCACCTCGCTTGTGTTTTTCTGAAGGCTTGATAATACATACTCAATATGTTCACTGTCCAGCTTCAAGAGTTTACTTTTTACAAGTGCTGCAGGGTAATCATCACCGGCTATTGTTAAATACTCTTTTGAGGTACATACCGTTTCGGTTAAGAGTTCCACGATTTCATCAATCCGTACTTTTTCAAGCGGATTGTTAATTACCAAAATATCATACTCGATATTTTCTTTTATGATTTCTCTGTATGCGTCAATCTCGTCCATTCCAATCCGTTCCGAATTTCCTTTTGGATTTGATTGGATAGAAGCCGTTTTTGAGGGATAGGAATATGTTTCCATTACCTGCTTGATTTAAGAGGTTAAAATCCCTTATTTTACTTGCGTAAATAATGCCTATTCCGTGACAAAAGGGTACAAAAAAACAGCGTTTAGGAATTTCCCTTAACGCTGTCGGTTTTGATATTTTGTTTTTCTATGGGTTTATACATTGTGCAGCTCGTTCCGTTATGACAATGCAAATACGGACAAAAAGGATTTTTGCTATCAAGCAAATATGTGTCTTGTCCTGTTTGACAAGTGGGGCAAAGTTGCCCGGTGTCCTTGTTCATAAAATATCTGTCCTCCGATTTCTTGACTATCTGAATGATTTATGGTATAATACTATTCAAGATAGCCGAAAGTTTTTAAGGCTTGTGAATGGTAAATTAAAAACATCACGACGGTTTTATCGTGATGTTTTCGGGGATAAATATTTTGTTTTTAGAGGATAAGTGCTTATGTTTACCGTCTAAAACCCTTGATTTTACGGCATTTGTGAGTAAATCCTATAAGAACACCCGCACCAAAATCGGCAAGGTTTAACACCTTGCCGATTTTATTTTTGTTATTTTTAAAGAAGCTTAGTAGGAAAGACTTATCAAATTAATCAGATACTTAAGAACAAATACTCATCTTTGATATAGAACATCACAAAATGCATTAGCTTTTTAAAGCAAAAAAACACCGCATCAAATGCGGTGTTTTTCCAATTTCAAATTAAATTATTTGATGTTGATGCTGTCTGGGTAGTTACCAGGCCAATCTGCATTGTCAACTGTTACTGCACCAGTTGCAGCGTTTACATGCCAAGCGTAAAGATTTCTCTTTGAATCATCAAACTTAACATATACGTCCCAACCGTCGCCGAACTTCTCTACTGAGTAGTAAAGTGTTGGCTCATCAAGATATGTACCTGTAGCTTTTTCTACACATACGATAGCCTGAGCAGGAGTAGCAATTCTAGCAAGCTTAACTTCCCAAGCCATAGCCTTGATTGAATCGCTGTAGTCAACGTTCCAAGCACCAAGCTGAGCAAGAGCAGCACGAGCAAGTAAAATGTCGTTAGCAGCATATGCCTTTTCAACAGCGTCGAAAATTACGCTGATTTCCCAATCCTCGATAGCAGCGTCTACCTTTGCATTCCATACGTTCCACTTCTGAGCGTCGTATGTCTGCTGAGCAGCGTTAGGAGCGATCTTGTTTAGGATTTCCTTTGCTTCGTAGAAAAGACCATCTTCATAGTATCTTTCTGTAAGAACGAAGCCCTGAGCGTTATCCTTAGGATCTGGAGTAACTGCAAGTGCAGCCACTGATGTTAGTGACATTGCTGCTGCAAGAACTGCGCAAGCAATCTTCTTTGTTAGTTTCATAATTTGAAACCTCCCTTTCTTTATTTTGTTATAAAATTAATTTTACAACGAGTGTCCTCGGAAACGTGTCGATAGAACCTATCAATATTACTTTTGTAATATCAACAAGTTTCCGAGAACACTCATTTAGTGTAGTTACATTATACCCCAACAAATCCAATTTGTCAATAGTTTATTTATAAAAATTTAACTTTTTTTCTTGCTTTTGGTATTTTTGTCGATTTTAGTTATTTTTTTTGGGTTATTTTGTTCGTTTTAGATATAAATATAGGCATTTTTTATTAAAATACCCCTCAAAAAACAAATACAGCTGTCTTCAAAAAACCCTTGAAAACAGCCGTTTTTTATTACAATTTGAATACAAAATCATGACACAGTATGTAACCGTACATACTGATTAAAAGCCCTTCAAGCCGAAGCTTATTGAAAGTGCTTCATTCACTCTTTCCATAAGCACATCGTCAAGACGGCCTATTTTTTCACGTAAGCGTTTCTTATCAATAGTTCTGATTTGTTCAAGTAAAATAACAGAATCCTTATTAAGCCCGAAATCACTGGCAGATAATTCTATATGGGTAGGCATCTTTGCCTTATTTATACGGCTTGTTATTGCCGCAGCAATAACAGTAGGACTGTATTTATTCCCCACATCGTTCTGAATTATCAGCACAGGACGTACTCCGCCCTGTTCGCTGCCGACAACCGGACTCAAATCGGCATAATAAATATCTCCTCTTTTCACTATCACTTTATTCACACTTTCCTGACAGATATTCCTCACAATCAAGCAGAGCTTTCACATCTGCTTCAAAACCTTCTTCGGCAAGCTCTTTATTTAGCTGTGCCATTTCTAAATAACCTTTTTTAAGAGCATTCAGCTCTTCCTGTGTTAATTTGTGTGACAAAGCAATCAGACCCCTTTCGCTTAATTTCAAAAACTACAGCAGATAATTTAAGACCTTCACCGCCTTTCCGTTTCTTGTATAAATTCTCGGTATGCGTTTTCCTATTACGCAGGCAACCTCGTAGTTTATGGTTTCAAGCCATTCGGCAAGACTGTCAATAGTAATATCCTCTTTTCCGAATATTACCGCTTCATCACCCTTATCAATATTATGAACATTTGTGACGTCAATCATACATTGATCCATACAAATTCTACCGATAATGGGAGTTTTGACACCATTCACCATCATTACGCCTTTTTGCGCTATTTTACGCAGATACCCGTCTGCATAACCGATAGGCACTGTAGCTATCTTTGTTGTCCTGTCGGTTATGTATTCCTTGCCGTAGCTCACACCTCTGCCTTCATCAACAGATTTAACAAGTGTTATACGTGATTTGAGAGTCATAGCAGGTATCAGCTTCAATCTTGTTTTATCTACCTCATCCGACGGATACATTCCGTAAAGTATCACTCCCGGACGCACCATATCAAGATGCATTTCAGGATACATCATAATCCCTGCACTGTTACATATATGCTTAATAGGAATGTGAAGTCCATGCTTTTCAAGACCATCTACGACATTCATAAAACGCCTGAACTGCATTTTTGTATATGATGTATCATATTCATCAGATGTTGAAAAATGCGAAAATATACCTTCTATTTCAATATACGGAAGCTTTGAAATCTTTATTATTTCATCTACTATATTTTTATTGTCACCGTCATCAGCCACAAAGCCAATACGAGTCATTCCCGTATCAAGCTTTATGTGGATTTTTGTTACCTTTTCCTTTTTTTCGGCTTCGTAAGACAACGCCTTTGCAAATTCATAATCAAATACATTCGGAGTTATGTCAAAATTGATTAAATCCTCCGCATCCTCTGCACTTGATGCTCCTAAAATTAAAACAGGAACGTCAATACCACGACTTCTTAACTGCTTGCCCTCCTGCAAAACTGCAACCGCAAGGCGGTCAGCTCCGTTTTCAAGCAAGGTTCTTGCCGTTTCCATAAATCCATGTCCATATGCATCAGCCTTGACTACTGCCATTATCTGTGCATTCGGATTTGTTATTTTTCTTATTTCACGCATATTATGAGCTATAGCGTCCAAATCAACCTCTGCCCATGTTCTTTTTTCCATTCCCGTTTACCTCGTTTTCTTATAATATCATATCATATTTTTATGCTTTTGTCTATCTGTAATATTTGTTATTTATATTATCTATTGTTTTTCCCAGATTTTCTATTACCTTTGTGGCATTAACCGCCTCTATTCCGTTTGTTTCCATAACGGAATCGGCACTTTTTCCATGCAGGTATACAGCCATTGCCGCTGCAAGCGGTTCGTCTATTCCACGTGCGGCAAAAGCCGCAACGATCCCGGCAAGCACATCTCCGCTTCCGCCCTTTGCAAGACCTGAATTACCTGTATTATTAATATACTGCAAACCGTCCGGAGCTGTGACAACTGTATGATTTCCTTTTAATATAAGTGTAACACCGTACTTTTCACAAAACTCTTTTGATACACTGATTCTGTTTTCTCTTATATAATCCAAAGCAAGTCCTGTAAGCCTTGACATTTCCACCTCATGAGGTGTAAAAATAAGTGGACAGGTACAGTTTTCAAGAATACTCATATCCTTCGAAAGTAAATTCAGTGCATCTGCATCAACTACAACAGTATTTTTTGAATTTGAAAGAATTCTTTCCAATATTAATCTGCAATCCTCACTTCTTCCCATACCCGGACCTATCAGAACTGCATCCGCTTGCTCTACTCTGTGTACAAGCTCTAAGGCACATAATTCAGAAAAACATCCGAAGCGTTCTTTCATAGGCACAGTCATAACTTCTGTAGTTTTAGCTTCAAGAATCGCATTCAGACTTTCAGGCACTGCAAGAGTTATTAGCCCTGCACCCGAATTCAATGCCGCTGTACCCGCCATATAAACAGCTCCCGATAAGCCTGTGGAGCCGCCTATCACAAGTACTTTGCCATAATCACCCTTGTGCGAATCGTTCTGACGAAGCGGGAAATTCTCAGCAAACATTTTATCATCAAGAACTTCAGCCGCAGTTGGTGCTTTATTTATTATATAATCAGGTATAGTTATTTCTTTTACCTTTATTTCACCCGTATAATCAGCCGCAGGATATAAAAACATTCCTATTTTATATGCCGCAAATGTAACAGTCATATCCGCCTTTACACAAGCACCGCAGATTTCACCTGTATCGCAATTCATTCCGCTTGGAATATCTACTGACATAATATATTTGGAAAATAAATTTATTTTTTCAATAGTTTCACGGCTTATACCTGTCAGCTGGCCTTTAATTCCCGTCCCGAATATCGCATCAATCACAATATCAAATGACGGAATTATATAATCAAGAATATCCGTATCATAGATATGCTCAATACGTATACCCATTTTTTCTATTATATCAAAATTAATTGATGCATCGCCACCGAATTCATCTCCGCACACCAAAAA
>JAZSPM010000104.1:0-8212 GCA_045537455.1 Candidatus Ornithomonoglobus sp.
CTGCTCTTTAGTGTAGTATTCACGTTCATTCTAAGAGCAATTATATATTGTTCACTAAATTTGCGTACTTCGGCACCGCCTTTGGCGACATACCTCGTCCGAAAAAATTTAGTTCTCAATACATAAAAGCTCTTATCATTCACTGTCAGCAAACAGATCATAAGCTATCTAAATATCCATACAGCAAGCAAGTCAACAGAAAGCTTTGAAAATTACATTTCAAAAATTTCGTATGCAACGTAATATCGAAATTTTTGAGTAATTTGAAATGCTTTCGTGGGACTTGCAAATTATGATTTGTTTTCGAGATTTTATCTATATAAAAGCAGAGGCAAGGAGGCGGCGTTTGAGCCTCCTGATAAAAAAATACATAATGAAAGGAAAGATATAAAATGAAAGCAGTTGTTACAGTAGTAGGTAAAGATACAAAAGGTATCATAGCAAAGGTAAGCATGGCTTTATATGAAGCCGATGTAAATATCCTTGACATTTCGCAGACTATCATGCAGGATTTATTCACCATGATAATGCTTGTTGACTGCGAAGCTTCAACAGATAATATCGCAGACATCAACGAGAAGCTTCAGGATATTGCAAAAGAAATGGGACTTTCAATAAGAGTTCAGCGTGAGGAAATTTTCTCATCAATGCACAAGATTTGACGGGAGGGCTATAAATCATGATAAACCCTTTTGAAATTATAGAAACAATAAATATGATTGACAGGGAAAACCTTGATATAAGAACTATCACAATGGGTATTTCCCTAAAAAGCTGTGCAGGCCCTGACGTCGATGTTGTTTGTCAGAAGGTCTACGACAAAATCACATCATATGCAAAGGATTTGGTTAAGGTCGGAGAGGACATTGAAAAGCAGTTTGGTATTCCAATCGTAAACAAAAGAATATCCGTAACTCCCGTTGCAACACTTATTGATGCATTGGAGAACCCCGATATAGATAAAGCCGTAAAAATTGCAAAAGCACTTGACAAAGCCGCAAAGCACTGCGGTGTAAACTTCATAGGCGGATACTCCGCACTTGTTCACAAGGGCTATACAACAGGCGAAAGAATTTTAATTCAGTCTATCCCCTATGCCCTATCTCAAACTGACATAGTATGCTCAAGTGTAAACATAGGCTCAACACGTGCGGGAATCAACATGGACGCCGTTAAGGAAATGGGACTTATAGTAAAAAAAGCCGCTGAGCTTACAGAGGATACTCAGGGCTTTGCCTGTGCAAAGCTTGTTATATTCTGCAATGCGGTTGAGGATAACCCATTCATGGCCGGTGCTTTCTTAGGTGAAGGCGAAGGTGAATGTGTAATTAACGTAGGTGTTTCAGGACCGGGTGTTGTTAAATGTGCTCTTGAAAAAGTAAAGGGTGCAGATTTTGGAACTGTTGCAGAAACTATCAAAAAGACTGCATTCAAGATAACAAGAATGGGACAGCTTGTTGCACAAGAAGCTTCAAAGCGTCTTAATGTTCCGTTTGGTATAGTTGACTTATCGCTTGCACCAACTCCGGCTGTTGGCGACAGCGTTGCGTATATTCTTGAAGAAATGGGACTTGAAAGGTGCGGAACTCACGGTACTACTGCCGCACTTGCGCTGCTTAACGATGCAGTTAAAAAGGGCGGAGTTATGGCATCGGGCTACGTTGGCGGTTTAAGTGGTGCATTTATCCCGGTTTCTGAGGACGCCGGAATGATTGAAGCCGCAAAAATCGGAGCGCTTTCAATCGAAAAGCTTGAAGCTATGACATGTGTATGCTCAGTAGGTCTTGATATGATTGTTATTCCGGGCGATACAACTGCCGCTACGATTTCAGCAATCATCGCTGACGAAGCCGCAATAGGCATGGTTAATTCAAAAACTACAGCAGTAAGAATTATACCTGCTCCGGGCACAAAGGAAGGCGATATTGTGGAATTTGGCGGACTGCTCGGCACCGGCCCGGTAATGCCTGTAAGAAACTATTCAAGTCAGGAATTTATCGACCGTGGCGGACGTATTCCTGCTCCGTTACAGAGTTTGAAGAATTAATAACAGGGGGCTTTACAGCCCCCTGTTAAATTATTTTTTAAATTTATTTATCCAACTTAAAATTTCATCATATTTCATATCTCCTGCGGCAACGGACAACCCCAAATCAACTACATCCGCATTTGAGCAATTCATTTTTATACCCTCTGCCTCTAAAAAAGTCAACATAACATATACACCAATTCTTTTATTTCCATCAACAAAGGCATGATTAGATATTAGCGAAAATCCAAGACTTGCCGCTTTTTCTTCTTTAGTTTTATAAAGCTCTTCGCCATCAAAGGTTGCATACGCATTATTTAATGCACTCTCCAAAAGCCCAACATCTCTTATTCCTACACTTCCCCCTGTTTCTTCAGCTATTAATTGATGTAAAAGCAAAACTTTCTCTTTGCTAATTTTAATCATTTTGCCAACTCCTTCAATGCAGGTTTAAATCGATTCATAATTCTTTTCGCAGCCACATCAATTTTTTCATCATCTGTAATATCAAAATATGAATCTGATTCAACATCAATCAGCAAAAATTTAGGTTTATTGTTTTTAAATATAACTGCCTGTCCATTATTTTCTGCCACTTTAGCCACTCTTGAAAAATTCTGATTTGCTTCTGTCATGGTTGTAATGGTTTCTGTATTTATATTCATAATTTACCTCCTATTTTTTGTACATTAAATACATCCTATAATATATTATATACAAATCTCAGAATATTGTCAACCCTTTTATATAAATACAAATTTTATAAAATCCTCTTTACAAAATCCCGAAAATATGGTATGATAATAAGTGCGAGATAAAAACTAATAAAAACCTAAAATAGAAGAAATGATAATATCATGTGTTTTCGTTAAAAATACATGCTCTATTCAATTATATTATCATTTTATCTATTGTATACTTTTGGGCAATAAAGATTAGGGTTATATATTAGTTTTGTCTCGCAAACAAACTACGGAGTGATGTATTTTTAAGCGCATAACTTCGTGTTATGCGTTTTTTTAATTTCACTCAAAAAAATATTATAATTTTCAGGAGGAAAAAGAAAAATGAAGAGACAAAACAGAAAAACACTACTGAGCATGATACTTGCACTTTCTATGATTTTAAGTATCATAACAGCACTGCCGATTTCAGCAGGTGCAGAAACAAAAAGCGGTAAATGCGGAGCTAACCTTACATGGTCGCTCACCGACGACGGAACTCTTACCATAAGCGGTACAGGCAGAATGGATGATTATGAACAAAATAAAAGTCCTTGGTATAGTTTTCATACAACAATTATAAAAGCTATACTTAAGGACGGAGTTACAAGTATAGGAAACTTGGCTTTTGATGACTGTATTTTATTAAAAAGCGTAACACTTCCCAATACACTTAAAAGTATTGGCGTTGGTTCATTTTGGGCTTGCACAAATCTGTCAAATATAAATATTCCGAATAGCGTAGAAAGTATCGGAAAAGAAGCTTTTTATGAATGTGAAGCTTTAACAAGTGTTAGTTTACCTAAATATATTACAAGTATTTCAGTAGGTATGTTTGATAAATGTAAAAGTTTAGCAAAAATAACAATCCCAAGTGGAGTTACAACTATTAGCGAAAGAGGATTTTTAGAGTGTAAAACTCTATCTAATATAACAATCCCCAAAAGCGTACTAAGTATAGGAACTGCTGCTTTTACATGGTGTGATAATATACAAAATATATACTACGAAAGCAATCAAAATGATTGGGATTCTATATCTATTTCTAAATCTGGAAATTATGTTGGCGGTTTAGTTAATAACAACGAAGAAGCTATTTCCAAAGCCACAATCCATTATAACACGCCAATGGACGCACCAACTATAACACCAACACCCAATACAGTTACACCACCGCCTGTTACAATTACTCCTGTGCCTGAACCGATAACTCCGGACATTACTACTGCACCGATTATAACACCGACACCAATTACGGTTACCCCAACACCGGATAATGATGACAATAACAATAACAGCAATAATATCGGCGGTACAACAACGATTATAAACAACAATACAACAAACACAATCGTGACTAACAATACGGCTACAAATAATACCGTAACAAACAACACTACTACAAATAATAACATCACTAACAACACAAGCATTACAAACAATATTACTAACAATGTTTCGCTTGTGCTGTACATCGGCAAAACTACAGCAAGCGTAGGCGGTGAAAGTGTTGAAAATGATGTTGCTCCGATAGTACGCAATGACAGAACAATGCTTCCTGCACGCTTTGTTGCGGAGCAATTAGGTGCTAAGGTTGACTGGAATCAGGATTTGAAGCAGGTTATAATCACAAAGGGAGATAAGCTTATCACTATTCCGATTGGTTCTGACAAGGCATATATAAACGGCGAGGCTCAGGCTCTTGACAGTCCTGCATTTGTAGAAAGCGACAGAACATATACACCGGTCAGATTTATAGCAGAAAATCTTGATGCTGATGTTCAATGGAACGGTAATGACCAGAGTGTAACAATTACAGAGAAATAATAAAAAAACGAGGATTTTTTAATCCTCGTTTTTCTATTTAAAACAATCCTAATCCACCATATGCCACAACCAATGATGCAAATACGATTGACACCATTGACAAAAGCTTAATCAGAATATTTACTGACGGACCTGAAGTATCCTTGAACGGGTCTCCAACTGTATCGCCGACAACTGCCGCTTTATGGTTTTCACTGCCCTTACCGCCGTAATTATCTGCTTCGATATATTTCTTTGAGTTATCCCAAGCACCGCCTGAGTTTGCCATCATGATTGCAAGCACAAAGCCCGAAACCAACGCTCCTGCAAGCATTCCTACAACACCGTTACAACCAAGTACAATTCCTACAATAATCGGAACTACAATTCCAAGTGCCGCAGGCAAAATCATTTCTTTAAGCGACGAGCGTGTGCATATATCTATACAAGTTTCATAATCAGCCTCTGCCTTACCTTCCATCAAGCCCTTAATACTTCTGAACTGACGTCTTACCTCAACAACTATCTTCTGTGCCGCACGTCCTACAGCCTGCATTGTTAACGCACTGAAAAGGAACGGAAGCATAGCACCTATAAACAAGCCTATCAGAACAGCAGGGTTTGTTATTTCAAGATTCAAATTACCGCCAAGCTCTTTTACACTGTCAGTATATGAAACAATAAGCGCAAGTGCTGTTAATGCCGCAGAGCCTATCGCAAAGCCTTTTCCTGTAGCGGCTGTTGTATTACCGAGTGAATCAAGAGCATCTGTTCTCTGACGAACCTCACCCGGAAGTCCTGACATCTCCGCAATACCGCCTGCATTATCTGCTACCGGACCGTATGCATCCGTCGCAAGAGTTATACCGAGCGTCGAAAGCATTCCCACTGCCGAAAGTCCGACTCCGTACAAGCCTGATGCAAAATTATCAGCACCACCTGCCGTAAAGTATGAAATAATTACCGAAACACCAATTATTATAACAGGAACAGCAGTTGACATCATACCAAGAGCAAGACCGTCAATAATTATAGTAGCCGAGCCTGTTTCTGATGAAGCCGCAAGCTTCTTTGTAGGATTATATGAATCTGAAGTATAATACTCTGTGAAAAATCCAATCAGAACACCTGCAACAAGTCCTGAAATAACCGCCCAGAATACATTTGACTGTTCAGGCAACAGTGTAAAAATCAAAACACCCGAAGCTATTGCACTTATAAGAGCAGAAATATATGTTCCTCTTCTTAATGAACCTAAGAGCGATTTCTGATTTGTACCCTCTTTTGTTGATACAAAAAATGTTCCTATAATCGAAGCAATTATTCCTGCCGCCGCAATAAGCATCGGAGCAATAACTCCGCCAAAGCCAAGTCCTGCAGCTACAGCCAATGCCGCACATGAAATTATTGAACCTACATACGATTCGTAAAGGTCAGCACCCATACCTGCAACGTCACCTACGTTATCACCTACATTATCCGCAATACAAGCAGGATTTCTCGGGTCATCCTCAGGGATGCCGGCTTCAACCTTACCCACAAGGTCAGCACCAACGTCAGCAGCTTTAGTGAATATACCGCCGCCCACACGAGCAAACAAAGCCATTGATGAAGCACCCATTCCGAATGTAAGCATCGCCGAGGTTATGTCCTCAATCGGAAGCTTAAATATAAGCTTCAAAAGTATAAACCAAAGACTTATATCCAAAAGTCCAAGTCCTACAACGGTTAAGCCCATAACAGAACCTGACGCAAAAGCAATTTTAAGTCCTTTGTTAAGTCCTTCCCTTGCACCGTTTGCAGTTCTTGAATTTGCATATGTTGCTATTTTCATCCCCACAAATCCGGACAATCCCGAAAATACTCCACCTGTTACAAAAGCAAACGGAACAAAGATTGTTAAAAATCCGCTTAATGCAAGAATGAGCAAAATTACAAACATTACCGCAAAGAATATCCCGACAGTCTTATACTGTCTTTTTAGATATGCCATTGCACCCTTTCTGATTTTAAGCGCAATGTTTTTCATTTGTTCTGTTCCCTCCGGCTTACGCTTTACCGCATAAAACTGATAAGCCGAAAACAACAATGCTATCACAGCACACAACAGCACCCCAAAAGGTGCAAGCATTTCAAAAGTTGACATAGTATAAACCTCCTGATAATTTAGTATATTTATTGTACTTATATTTTATCCCGATTTTTTGTACAAGTCAATATAATTTAAAAATAATCGGCGGTTTTGTGCCATTGACACAAAAGCATTTTATGATAATTGTATAAAATAGCCAAAATTTTATTTTTATTAAAAAAAATAAAATATTAAAATGCAAAGTCATCAATTTTATGTTATAATATAAAGGATAATATTAAAAAGCGGGGTGCCTTTTTTGGCTTTAAAGAAAAAAATAAATATAAAACAATTTATCGGAGAAATTATTGTATGCGTTGTTGCATTGGCAATTCTTCTTACGGTACTGATACCTACAATTTCAAAAAGCGTTGCAAACGGTTCTGAAAACAAATGCAGAAGCATTGTATATAAATTTCAGTCTGCACTTGAAAAGTCTTTAAACAACAAATCATCTGCAGCAAAAATAAAAGAGCTTCTTAACGATAAAAGCTCAAGCAAAATTTTTGATGAGCTTAAAGCATCAATCAAAAATGGAGAAAAGCTCGAATCTAAAAATTTCTATATAAAAGGTGAAGGTGACAAGCTTTTTATTTACTGTGCAGACCATCCTGAAATTGATGATATATACGTAAAGCTTCCTGAAGGCTTTACAATCCCCAAAGCTGCAAAAGAAAACGGCGGATTGATAAATCACATTCAGGTAAGCGGATTCAGAACATATATGCAAAATGAATCAATAAATCCCGATAATCCTGAACAGATGAAGTTCACATCAAATGATAATCTGAAAAAGATATTTTCTGATATGACAGTAAAAATAATACTTATCGGTGGCGGAAGCAAAAGACTGACACCCGATCAGTATACCCTTTCTACTGACGGCTTTGATATGAGCGTTCCGGGAACGAAAAAATTAAAAATTGCATATAATACCGACAAAACATGGAACCGTACCATGTATGCCGAGTTCAGCTTTGAGGTTATGAAGAAAACTCAGTGCAAGCCTTTGATTATCAGCTTCGGCGATAAGGGTTCATATGAGCTTGCGGCATGGGATTGGTCTGATTATGTTACGGAGGCATCACAGACATTAGGAAGCTCAAAAAATTTTGACGCTTCAATCGTTCATTTTAACGGTAAATACTATTATTATCCTGATGGATTTAATATAAATAAGCGCAGAGATAATTCTGACCCTGCTACCTCAGCGGCGGATATTGACGATACAACTATCGCCGCTTACAGAATTGAATTTAAACCAAATCATATTATAAGTGCCAAAGAAAATAAAGAAGAAATGAAAAAAGTTAAAGACGGTGCACTTATGCTTGAAGAAGAATTAGTATATATCTGGCAGTCCGAGGCATCAAAGGAATTAAACTCAGGCTGGATAAGAGTATTTTGTGAGATGAAGAAAAAATAAGGGGAATAATTAATGTTTTTAGCTGATAAATGGAAGGAATACAAATTAATAGATTCGGCAGGCGGTGAAAAGCTTGAATATTGGGACAAGTTTTTGCT